>NZ_JBIPKI010000014.1:0-48098 GCF_044068515.1 Desulfurivibrio nitratireducens | reverse complement strand
GCGGAACCCCAGGGGGCCGGCCCCTGATTTTGCTGACCGAGCCCTACTTGCCGGGCTCGAGGTCCGGCTGTTTGCCGAAGCGGAAATTGATTTCGCTCAAGCCTTCCTTGAGCTGTTCGATATTGGTGGCCGAGGGGATGACAAACCCGGCGTTTTGCTCGTCGACGGCGGCGATCCCGACCTTGAGCTTGACCTCGCCATCGCGGATCTCGACCCCCTGCATGCCGGCCTGGAGGCTGGCCTGAAAATCGTTGAGCATCATGCTCACCCGCTCGGGGCTGAGCACGGCGATCCGATTCTCCTGCTGCAACTGGCCCAGCAGGGACTGGTTTTCCCGGGTCAGGGTGGCGAGGCTGCCGCGCAGCCGGTCAAGTTCCGCCTGGGCCGCCTGCAATTCCTGCCTGGCCCCGGCGGCGGCCTCGGCCTGTAGATCCCGCAGGCGATTTTCCAGTAATTGCTGCCCGGCCTGCATGCTGTCCAGCTCTTCCTGCAGGGAACGGTTGAGGGCGATCAGGCCGCCGATCCGCTCATCGAGGGCATCGGCCTCGGCCAGCTTTCGGCGGTCATCCTCCAGAATCGCCTCCAGTTCGGCGATCCGCTCTTCCAGGCGCCGGCGCCCGGCCAGGTAATCCTGGAGAATCTGGCCGAATTCCCGCGATTCGACCGGCTGGTCCGCCAGCCCGGGAACGGCCCGGGCCAAGGCCTCAAGGGCGGCGACCAAGGCCGCGCGGGAACCCAGTTCCGCCTGGCGCCGGGCTTCAATTTCGGTCTTCTCCCGGGCCAGGTTTTCCACCGACTTGATCAGTTTTTCCCGCTCCTTGGCCCAGAGACTTTCCCCTTGCCCCAGCTTGGCCCGCAATTCGGCGATTTCCCCGCCGGTCGCCTTAAGCCGCTCCTCGAGTTCGGTCCGCTCGGCCAGGGCCTTGAGCTGGGCCGCCTGCTCGGCCTTGCCGGTCTTGGCCTGTTCCTTCTGCGCCTGCTCCAGTTCCCGGCGTTCGGCCGCCAAGGCTTGACGGGCCTTGTCCAGCTCCCGGCGCTCGCCGTCCACCTCCCGGCGCGACTGGGCCAACTCCGCCTCGTCCTTTTTGCGGGCCTTGGTCAGTTCCGCCTCGGCGTTTTTCCGCGCCTGGTCCAATTCGGTCTCGGCGTTCTTGCGGGCCTTGGCCAATTCGGCCTCGGCACTCTTGCGGCCCTGCTCCAGTTGCTTGGCCTCCTCGCGCAGCCGGGCCATTTCCTGGCGCAGCGCCTCGTGGTCCGTTTTCAGCTTCTGCAACTGCTGCAACTGGGCGGCCCCCGGGATGTTCAGTTTTTTCTGTGGCATGGCTGTGTCGCCTTAAAATTATTGGTTTTTATCGTTGACGACCAGGATGCGAACGGTGCGGTCCTTGCTGTCCGCCACCCGGACCGTCCACGCCTGCACCTCGGGCTGAAATTTGACCTGGTAGGCCATATCGCCCAGGATATCGCGCAGGCTCTGGATATCCTTGCGCCCCGCCACTTCGGCAATGACCTCCTCCCGGCTCCGGGCGGGGGCGGCGGCCGCCGTCTCCGGGCGGGCGGCGACATAATGGACCTTGATGGTGGACAGCGCCCGGGCCAGCAGCCCGTTGCCGGCCAGGCCGGCGAGGCTGACCGGAGCCAGGATCATGCGGTTGCGGCCGTCAACCCCCAGGCCCTGGACCTTGATTTCAAGCTCGGCCTCCTCGAACATCATCCTGGTCTGCAAACCTTCGGGCAGGCCCAGATCCTGCTGGGCCGCCTCGAAGGACTTGCCGGCGGCTTCGAGCAAATTTTCCAACCCTAGCTGTTGCTTGCTCATATCGGCATCCCGCTGGAATTTTTTTAACCTTAATGATCCGGGAATGACCCGGCCGACATGAAACCCGGCTGGCCGGGCCCCGCTTCACTCGCGCTATAGCCGGGCTCAGCCCCCGTCATCCTCGGGGGCGTTGGCGGTGGTCCGGATCGGCTCGACCCGCAGCGGCATCGGCACCGGCACCAGAGTGGCCGTCACCTTCGAACAGACGCTGACATCGCGGTTGAGCTTGCGCTCGAAGCGAATGCCGGCAGTATCGGCCTGCAGAAAGAGCCGGCCGCCGGCGGAGCGGGTGCCGCTCTCGCTTTCGGTTTCGACCATCTTGAGATCCATCTGCACCTCGATCACCGTCTGGGCGAACTGGTAGAAAGTCGGGTTCACCCCGATTTCCAGCAGGGAAACCTCGTGCGGTTCTTCCTGGCGATAGCTGACCCGGCCGTCGGCCGCGATGGTTTCATGGATGGCGGGCACGACTTTCACCCGGGTTTCGGCCAACTCCCGGACCATTTCCGCCGACGAGGCATCCAGGCCGCGCTGGGCGTCGGCGACACTAAGAGCCACCTCGCGGATCAGGTCGGCCAGGGAGGCCTTGTCGGTCTCCCTGGCCGGCTGCGAGAGGGGAATAAGCGGCGTGCGAATCTTGCTTAAGGGCACGGTGCTCCTCCTTCAGGAACTGGCGTTTAATTAGTTGGGGCCGGGCGGTTGTCCACCGTGTTCATCACCGGCTCGATCCGGGGCGGCGGCGGCACCGGCACCATCCGGGTCACCAACCGGCTGGTGCCGTGCACTTCCTTGCCGAACTTGCGGTTGTGGGAAACATCGGTGTTGACCGACGCGCTCCACATGGAAAAACCAACCTTGGCCTTGGCGCTGACCTTGACGTTGGTTTCCCGCGAGGAGGTAGTCTTGATGTCCATGGTCACCTCGATGGTGGCCTCGGCGAACTGGTAGAAGGTCGGCATCAGGCCGATCTGCAGCAGCGAAACATCCACCGGGTCCTGGCTGGTGTAGCTGACGGTGCCGTTTTCGGCGATGGTCTGGGTTATGGACAGCACCAGGGGCACCGTGGTGTCGGCCAGCAGCTTGGCCGTTTCCACCGAGTTCTCGTCCAGGGCCCGCTGGGCCTCGGCGACGCCCAGCCCGAGCTTCATTACCATTTCCGGTAATGGCACATTGAGTAATTCGTGACCGACACTTGCCATGGCTGTTCTCCTTTCTCCAGGGGTTGATGGTTGCGGCAGCAGCTACCGCGTTTGCATTTGTCGCCTGAACCGCAGGCGGCGCCGGGGCCGCCCGGGGGTAAACCGCGAACCGGCCTGAAAAACCCGGGCTGCCGGGCTCCTCCGGCTATTACCAATTAAGGGCCATCAGGTTCCGGGCTGGGGAGGCTGAGGGCCGGGAGGCGTCGCGCCGGCCCCCTGGGCGGCCAGAAATTTCTGGTAGCGCTCCACATCGAGATGGACCCCGCCGACCTTGCTGATCCCCGGCTCCTTAAGCAGCGCCAAGGCCTGCTTGAGGGCCATCCGGGCCAGCACCTTGGTGCCGTTGAGGCGCATGATCACCTGGCCGTCCCGGGCCCGGACCCGCGGGGCCGGGTCGCTTATGCGGGCAATCACCAGGAACAGCCCCTCGCCGGTGTCGCCAAAGCTTACCTTGGCCCCAAAGCGATTGGCGAATGCCGAACCCGATTCCATGCCCTACCCTCCCTTCATTTTCCTGACCAAATGTTGCTGTATAATTTTGTATAGCGAGGGGCGGGGGAGATTGTCAAGCAAATTTTCTAACAAAAAATAGAGTCGCAAAGCAGACGCGCCAATCGGCCCTCAGAGCCGGTCGGCGGAAGGAAAGTAAGATCAGGGCCCCCGCAGCGGCAAGGTTCGGCGCCAGGCGGCGGGCGGGAGGATGAAAAGAACCGGCCCAGGGGGCCGCCGGCTCCAGCCGCCACCTCTTCACCTGGCTGCTGGGAACCCTGACTTTCTATACCCCGACAGTGTGGAGGGATAAGCTCCGCAGCCGGTCTTCATCGACGGCCGGGCCGATATGTATGGGAAGGAAATTTTTACCGACTACGGCAAGATCACCAAAGTAACCCAAGAAACCGACGCCCTGCTGGCGCAGATCGATATCAACTGGATCATCTTTCCCTGGGACCGCCCCCTGGTCCGTTATCTCAATGCCGGCGGAGGTTGGACGGAAATTTATCGGGATGATCAACTCGCGATTCTGGTGCGGAATCAAGGTTAAGCAACATGATCAGGTAAGACCGGAGCCTGGAATGCGCATTCGTGGCGCCTAAGCCGACTGTCTGTTCGTTACATCCTTCCAGCAAAGGCCCAGTATTTGCCGGCCAGAAAAGTAAGCACCACGATCAGCGCCTGCACCAGCAGCAGGGCCAGTTCAAAGCGCAGCTCCGAGCGGGTCAGCAGCAGGTGAAAAAGGGAGGCGTTGAGCAGGAAAAAACCGCCGGCCACCACAAAAAAGGCCGGCAAGGCGAAACGGAAACGGGAGGGCTGTTCGCGAAAGGTCCAGCGCCAGTGGCCGAGGAAACTGACTCCGAAAGCAACCAGAAAGCCACCCACATTGGCCAGCTCCGGGTGCAAAGCCAGCAAATAAACCAGCCCGACGGCAACCCCGTAGTGGAGCAGGGTGGCGATTCCGCCGACCCCGGCAAAACGCAGCACCTGGGTCATGGCGCGGGCGGCCCCGGTTCACGCAGCGGGCTGTGGTCCAGTTCGTCGGCCACCAGGTAAACCGGGCGCTGCTTGACCTCGTCGAACACCCGGCTCAGGTATTCACCGATCACCCCGATGGAAATCAACTGAATGCCGGCGAAAAACATGATCGAAACCGCCAGGGTGGCGAAACCGGGAATGTCCACCCCAAAAAACAGGGTCCGGAGGGCAATATAGGTGCCATAGGCAAAAGCCAGCAGGGAAATGACCACGCCGATCGCACCCCAGATGCGCAGCGGCACCTTGGTAAAAGAGGTGATTCCGGTCAGGGCCAGCCGGCTGAGTTGGGAAAAGCCGAAGGCGGAACGGCCGCCCTTGCGCACATCAATTTTTACCGGCACGGCGCAAGTTTTGAAACCTACCCAGGCAAAAAGCCCCTTCATAAAGCGATTCCGTTCCGGCAAACGGTTTAGAGCATCCACCACCCGGCGATCCATAACCCGAAAGTCCCGGGCATCGGGGGGAATCGGGGTCTCGCCGCCCCGGGTCAGCAGAGAGTAAAAAAAGCCGGCCCCCATCCGCTTCAGCCAGCGCTCATCGGCCCGGCCGTCCCGCACCGCGTAAACCATGTCGCAACCATCCCGCCAGCGCTCCAGCATGGGACCGATCGTGCTCAGCGGCTCCTGACCGTCGGCGTCGATAATCAGCACCACATCCCCCCGGACCCGGGCCAGGCCGGCGGTGATGGCCGCCTCCTTGCCGAAGTTGCGCGACAGATCGAGCAGAGTCAGCGCCAGCGACTCGGCGATGGCGGCCACCGCCGCCGCTGTATGGTCGCGGCTGCCGTCGTTGACCACAATGATCTCCACCCGCTCGGCAAAGGTATGCAGCATCTCATGCAGTTCGTGCAGGAATTCCGTTATCTCATCACCCTCATTAAAGGCCGGAATAACGCAACTGATGCTGTAATTCACCGGTCTGGCCTGTTCCATGACTATATGCTGACATTCAGAAGGCATTATTAGATTTCTTAGGCGAGATCGTTCTTCAGCCAATTGACAACACCAGGGTCAATCAGCAATTACCACATGGTTTTTTTCTTGATCGTAGAGGGCCGGGTAACCTTGTAGCCAGAAGCGGGGGCGAAAATAGCCTACTGGCTCCAGCAAGCTTTCTTCCCGGTATTCCTGATGCACCCGCTCCAGGATAGGGATTTGGACGCTAAGCGGTTTGGCAATTCCCAGCAAAACCAAGGTGAAAAAAAGTAAAACAAAAAAGTGCGCCCGGGGTGAATGGGACGATGCTTCAACTGCTCCAACTTCAAGCTTTGGGGATTCAATATAGGCAATCCCCAGCATCCAGCCCAGCACCAGAGTCATCATCAATTGGCTGATGGGCATCACGATAATCCCGCTGAACAAGGAATGCACCGCAGCGGTAATCAAGGCCGCAAACAAAGCCGGCCGCAATCTGGCTGTTTCGTCCTCTCCTTTTCCCACGCCGTAATCATTTCGGAGCCACAACACCAGCCCCAAGCTGAAAAGCGCCAAAACGATAAGCAGAGCCGGCACGCCCCATTCGGCCGAGATCTGCAGGAGCGCATTGTGAGGATGGGCGGCAACCCCCATGGCGTAATCGGCATAATGCATGGGTCCAACACCCAGCAAGGGGTGACTAACGGTCATCTCCCAAGCTTCAGACCACAAAGGCTCGCGGCCGCTAAGTCCGCTTAATGCGCGATCGAAAACACTTTCAACCACGGCTGGTTTTCCCACCAACATCAAAGGAAGCCCGTAATGGAGGGTCAAATAGGCCGCCAGGCCGGAGACCATGGCCAGCAGATGCCAGCGCAACCATGGCAGAGCCTGGCGACGATAAAACAGCAGGGTAAGGACCACAGCCACCATACAACCTAAGGTGGTTCCTCGGGTCGCGGTCATGAAGAGCAACAACCACCAACCAGCAGCCGGCAAAAGCAGGGCAAGCCGCCAGGGGCAGGCTCGTCTGACCAGCAGCAGCGGCAACACCATCAGCGGCAAGGTCCAGCTTTGCCACTGGCTGAAAAAACGGACGTTCGAGAAGCTGTTAAACAGCAGTTTGTGGACTAAGCTAAGATCAAAATCATAGCTGACGGCCGCCCAATAATAGCCCGCTGAATAAATCAATAAATAGACGCCACCGACCAGGACCATGGTGACCGCCAGCAACCGGTCAAAAAGAGAACCAAGATTAACCCTGATCACGGCAAGAGATACTGCCGCCAGGAACATGAGGGCAAAATGGGCTACCTCCAGCAGCGCGAACCATGGATAAACCGCCAGTACACTGGAACAAACTCCCACCAGCAAAAGAGCGAGCAACAACATCCTGGTCCGCATCGACAGGAAAAAATATAGTTGCAGCCAATCCTTCCGGGTTGCTCCCCGGCCCAAAGTCAAGCCACAGATTGCAACCAGCAGCAACAAGACAAAAAGCCTTTGATGATTGTAGTTGCCATAAAGCGGCAAAGCCGGCAGTTTCGGCATGAAAACAAGGTAGAAGGCTACTGCCAAAAGGGCGATCACGCCAAAGGCTGAGGACCACATTGGCACAAGCCTGGGCTTGCGATCGGCAGATGACAAACACTTCATATAGTCCATTAGTTGCTTCATCCTTACCCGCCTTATTCCACACTTATCCTGTCAATATCCCCCATTTGGGGGATTTACTTCCAACACAAGTTATGTATATCATCATGCAATAAGTGAACGGCTGTTCACCAGTCGCCTCAGGGCCAGATCTGGAGAAGCTGGTCACCCCCCAGCAGGGCGACCCAGCCGGCCAGGGCCAGCCAGGGGCCGAAGGGAATGGGTTGGCGCCGGTCATGGCCGCCCCAGATGATCAGGACCAGGCCGACCACGGCCCCCAGCAGGGCCGAGAGCAGCAATACCAGGGGCAGGACCTGCCAGCCCAGCCAGGCGCCCAGCAGGGCCAGCAGTTTGAAGTCGCCGTAACCCATGCCTTCCTTGCCGGTCAGCAGGCGGAAGGCGTGGAAAATGATCCAGAGGCTGAGATAGCCGAACACGGCCCCCAGAACCGCCGCCGGCAGGGTGGTGAAGAGGCCGCCGAGGTTGAGCAGCAGGCCCAGCCAGAGCAAAGGTTGGGTAATGATATCGGGCAGGAGTTGGGTGCGCAGATCGATCAGGGTCAGCAGCAGCAAAACCCAGGTCAAGAATATTGCCGCCCCGCCCTGCCAACCGAAGCCGAACCGCCAGGCGGTGATGGCCCCGACCAGAGCGACGGCGAGCCGCAACCAGAGACGGCAGGGAGAGTGAACGACCGCCGGCTCGGCTACCTCCGGCCCGGCCGCCAGTTCGCCCTTAGCCTTGAGCAGGGCCCGGCAATCGGTGGCCCACTCCCGCTCCATCCGGCTCGGCAAAACCTGTCTGAGGCGGTTGAGCAAGGAGGCCGCCACCAGCCCGACAAGGCCGACGGTTAGGGCGAAGAGGAGGGGAAAGGAACTGAAAAGAACTATCATGGCCAAGATCCGGGGTGCCGAGGAAAGCCCCAAGGGGCGGGAAACCATTCCATAGCCAGCGGGTTCCGGCTTGTCAAGCCCTAACTCCCGCAGCCGGGACTCGGGCTGGCCCCCGTGTTCCGGCCGCCTGTGACATAATGTCGCAGCTCGGGACTATGACGAAGAAGAAATTGAAATAATATGAATAAAATCTCATAATAATGCTATTAATAATCAAGGGAAAACTGATATAAGTTCTTATGTGTGGCAGGGCCAGTTCCTCGGTAAAAGCGATACCACGGTTGGAGTCTGGCTAGTTTGGATAATCCTATTTTGGAGGAGAGAACCATGAACAAGATGATGAGTAAGATTTGGCGGAAGGGCAACGAGTTGGTACTGCGGACTCAGGTTCAACTGCAGGAAGGCCTGCGGGCCCTCCCCACGGTCCGGGCCCGACGCAAGGGCCAGGAAGGGGCCACCATGGTGGAATACGCCATCCTGGTAGCGTTGATTGCGGTGGCAGTAATTGCTACCGTAATATTGGTCGGCGAGGAGATCGATAAAGTGTTCAATAAAGTTGTTGATGAGATGGCGAAGGTAACGACCGGATGAGGAGAAAATTAATAGTACACCGGGTTAACAATAGTTGAGGTATAGGCCAAGATACACTTGCAAACCGTTTTAGCCTCAGCTTGTGCCGTTCCCAATCCGGGGGTTATTTAACTCCCGGATTGGGACGGGCCGATCAACCAACCCCAACCCTTCGGGCGACCTGATATCATGAACTCTGAGCTTATCAGCCGCTTCCGCCACCAAAAGCGGGACCTGGGCGGGCGTACCGCCCCGGCCCCGCCCATGCCCCCTACCCCGGTCGCCTTCGAGGACCTGGGGGTGGGGGAGCCGGTGGTGGACAAGCTGATCCTCAAACATCTGCTCAGCGCCGGCAGCCTGCGTACCGACGAGCTGGCCCGGCGTCTGGGCATTCCCCTCTCCCTGATGGAGGCCCCGGTGAGCTTTCTGCGCCGGGAGGCCCTGCTCGAGGGGCGCGGGGAGCGGAACGGCGGCGGCATCGGGGCCTTGCTGCACCTGAACCTGACCGACCAGGGCCGGGCCCGGGCCCATGAATACGCGGGGGAAAACGCCTATTGCGGGCCGATTCCGGTCCCCCTGAAGCAGTACGTCAGCCAGGTGCTGGCCCAGTCGGTGCGGCGGCAGACCGCCGACCGGGAGCGGGCCCGCCAGGTCTTCAACGGCCTGGTGGTGCGCGACGAGGTGGTGGAGAAGATCGGGGCGGCCTTCAACAGCGGCGGCTCCCTTTTTCTTTATGGCCCGCCCGGCACCGGCAAGACCTTCCTGGCCGGCCAGATGGTCCGCCTGCTGAGCGGCGATGTGGCGATTCCCCACGCGGTGGAAATCCAGGGCCAGATCGTCGAGGTGTTCGATCCGGCCACCCATCAGCGCACCGATGACCAATCCGCCGCTGAAGCCCTTAGTCCCGACAGCAATGACGGAGGCTTGATCCGCGACCTTAACGGCCGGATGGATCAGCGCTGGGTCAAGTGCCGGCGGCCGGTGGTGGTTGCCGGCGGCGAACTGATGCCGGAAATGCTGGATCTGGTCTATCAGCCCAATACCGGATTCTACGAAGCGCCCCTTCAAATGAAGGCCAACGGGGGCATCTTCATTATCGACGATCTGGGGCGGCAGGCGGTCGATCCCACCCTGTTTCTCAATCGCTGGATCATGCCTTTGGAGAACGGGATCGACTACCTGAGCCTCCACACCGGGGCCAAATTCCGGATTCCCTTCGACGTACTGCCGGTGTTCGCTACCAACATCGAGCCGGATAGCTTGCTGGACGAAGCCTTTCTGCGCCGGCTCGGTTACAAGGTGGAGATCGATTATCTCACCGAAGAGGAGTTCGCGAAAATCTTCGCCCAGTACTGCGAAGCCAACGCTTTGCCCTACGACCAGGAGATGGTGGAATACCTGGTCAGGGAACATTACCGTCTTAATAACCGGCCCATGGCAGCCTGCCATCCGCGGGATCTGATCAACAAGGCCATCGATTACTGTCTTTACCAGGGGCGCCCCCTGGAACTGACTGCGGAGCTTCTGGACAAGGCGTGGTCGTCATATTTCGTGACCCGCTCCTGACCGGAGCAATAAACAGTATAAGAGAGTAGGAGAAGAATACGATGCAATCCCGTGCACTGTTGATTCTGCTCGTCGCCATCATCCTCGGTGGGGTGGCCGTTTACCTGGTGCAAAGCGTACTGCGCGTGGAGCCCGAGGAACGAGTGGTGGAAAGAGCCCCGGAGATGGCCCAGGTGGTGGTGGCCGCCACTGACCTCGAAGTCGGCGACCGGCTGCAGCCGTTGATGCTGACCACCGCCCCCTTTCCCGCCGCCGCGGTGCCGGAGGGCGCTTACTCCCAGGTCGCCACCGTGATCGGCGACGAAGAGCCGGCCCCCACGGTAATTCAGCAGATGCGCAAGGGCGAAGTGGTGTTGCCCCACAAGATTTCGCCGCCGGGCGGCCGGGCCGGACTGACGGTCAGGATTCCCGACGATATGCGGGCGATAACCATTTCCACCGACGTGATCCAGGGGGTCGCCGGCTTCGTGCTGCCGGGCGACCGGGTGGACGTGCTCCACACCACCACCGCCGCCCGCCTGGCCGGCGACCTGGTAACCCGGGTGCTGCTGCAGAACATCAAGGTGCTGGCCGTCGACCAGGTCAGCTCCGAAAGCGAAGAGGAACCCAAAGTGGTGCGGGCCATTACCCTGCTGGTCACCCCCCAGCAGGCCCAGCGGGTTACCCTGGCCCAGCGGGTCGGCCAGGTTACCCTGGCCCTGCGCAGCGATTCCGACCAGGAAGAGTTCTCGCCCGATGTGATGCGCCTGGTTGACCTGCAGAATATCGGGGCGGAAGCTCCGACCCCGGCGCCCCGGGCCGCCGCTGTCCGCCGGCCTGCCGCTCCGGCCCGGCCGGCTGCTCCCACCCGCCTCAACGTGGAAGTTATTCGCGGCCTGGACGTGCAGCGGGAGGATGTCAATATCGAGCAGCCTGACCAACCCGGCGCGGGAGGGCAACAGTAATGAAGATCCGCAATCGAAAAGGGAGTTATACGGCCATGGTTTCCGTAACGAAAACGACTGTCATGCTCTTGGCTTTTCTGCTGCTGCTGGCCGGAGCCGCCGGCGCCGCCTCGCAGCCCTACAACCTGGACCTGGGCGAAGGGCTGGACGTGGGCGAGCTGAACCTGGCCATCGGCAAGTCGCGCATCGTGACCACCCCGACCAACCTGAGCCAGGTGATGATCGGCAACCCCAACGTGGCCGATGTGCGTCTGCTTTCCTCGCGCCGGGTGATTCTGCTCGGCAAGCAGCAGGGCCGCACCAACCTGGCCTTCCGGGATGAAAACGACCAGGTCATCGCCCTGCTGGACGTGGTGGTCCGCTACGACATCGAGGGCATCAAGCGCAAGCTGTACGAGCTGCTGCCCGAAGAGAAAGGGATCGAGGTGCGCAGTTCCAACGCGGCGGTGCTGCTGACCGGCGAGGTTTCCGATGCCCTGGCGATGGATACCGCCCTCATGGTGGCCCGCAGTTTCGCCAGCGACGACAATGTCAAGAACATGCTCCAGATCGGCGGCGGCCAACAGGTTATGCTGGAGGTGCGGATCGCCGAGATCAAGCGCCGTTCCCTCAAGGCGCTGGGGGTCAGCAGCATTCTCAGCGGATCTTCCAACGATTTCCCCCTGACCCTGATCACCGGGGTTACCACCCCCGGTGCCTTTGCAAGCGCCACCCTGCAATGGACCGACCTGATGCTCAACCTCCAGGCCCTGGAGAGCAAAGGGGTGGCCAAAACCCTGGCCGAACCCAATATCGTCGCCCTCTCCGGCCAGCAGGCCAGCTTCCTGGTCGGCGGCGAGTTCCCGGTGCCGGTAATCCAGGGCGGCACTTCCGACGCCATCACCATTGAATTCAAGGAGTTCGGGGTCGGGCTGGTCTTCACCCCCACCGTGCTTTCCAGCCGCAAGATCAACCTGCGCCTCCAGACCGAAGTTTCCACCCTCGATACCGAGAACCCCATCTCGGTGATGGGAACCTCGGTGCCCTCGCTGGCGACCCGGCGGGCCGGGACCACCATCGAACTGGGCGACGGCCAGAGCTTCGCCATCGCCGGCCTGCTGCAGAACAACATGGATAACGCCATCAGCCAGGTGCCCGGCCTGGGCGACCTGCCCATCCTGGGGGCGCTGTTCCGCAGCACCGAGTTCCAGCGCAACGAGACCGAGCTGGCCATCGTGGTCCGGCCCCGCCTGGTCAAGCCGGGACCGCCGGGCGGCCTGATGCTGCCCACCGACAATTTCATCCCGCCCACGGACATCGACCAGTACCTGCTGGGACGGCTGGAAGGACGACCCAGCCAGGCCGAGGGCCCGGAAGCCGGGGCAAACGTGCCGGCCGAAGGCGGACTGGAAGGCTCTTACGGTCATCAACTCTAAAGAGGGCGAAGATATGCAAGTGCAAAAAGTGATTTTAGCGGCCGCCCTGGCCGCCCTTCTCGGCGCCGCCGGCGGCTGCGTGACCACCACGCAGCACAGCCTGGGCCCGGACTTCGGCAACTCGGTGCAGGCCAACAGCGCCAACCAGGTAATCGACCCCCTGGCCGGCCTGGAAGAAACCGACCCCAACACCCTGGACGGCCGCAAGGGCGAGCTGGCCCTGGATCGCTATCGAACCGAGCAGGCCGAAGCCGAAACCCAGCGTTTAATTACCGACATTAATTAGCGGCGGCCGGCGGCGGAGCCGGCGGGAGACGCTGATGAAGACGATCATGAAAAAACAACGCGGCGCCATCCTGGTGATGACGGCCCTGCTGGTCATCCTGCTGCTGGGGATGGCCGCCCTGGCCCTCGACCTGGGGCGGCTCTACGTGCAGAAAACCGAAATGCAGAACGCCGCCGACACCGCGGCCCGGGCCGGAGCGATGGAGTTAGACGGCGAAAGCGGGGCCCTGGACCGAGCTGAAGCCGCCATCAACGACTTGCTCCGGCACCAGGCCCATTTCTCGCGCGAACCCGAACTGCTGGACCAGTTGAGCACAGAGGCTGGTTCGATTATTTTTTACAATTGGATCGGTAGCAGCTACGACCCAGCCGTTCCCCCTTGTACTCCCAATGCAGATAACAAGTGCGTAACTACCGAAGATCACGACGCCCGTTACGTGGAAGTACGGCTCTACCCGGAGCTGGTCCCCGAACCGGAGGCCTACACCGTCGACCTATTTTTCCTGCCGGTTCTTGGTGTACTGATCGATGATGTGGCCCGGGTTGCCTCGGTGCGGGCCCGGGCGGTGGCCGGCACCAGTTCCGAAATCTGCAACTACCCCCCCATCTTCATGTGCAGCTCCGATCCATCCGACCCCAACGGCGGGATGACGCTCGGCCAGCAGGTGCTGGTTAAGGTCCAAAAAGACAGTTGGACAGCGGGCAATTTCGGCTTTCTTGAAACGCCGGGTCTGGATGAAGATGAGGGTAACCAGGCTCTGGCCAAAGCCCTGGCCAACCCATCCGAGATGGGATGCACCCCCTCGATCGTGACTACCAATCCCGGCAACCGGGTCGGCTGGACCCGAGATGGTCTCAACACCCGCTTCGGCATCTACGGCCACAATATGTTTATGGCCGGCGGTCAACCAGCCGCCGGTTACGAACCGGCGCCCAACGTCATCGACTACCCGCGGGATCGCCGATTTACAGCCGGGCGTTACGGCCAGGGCTGGCATAACCAGGTAGTCGACAGCCTGGCCCACGAATTTTTCGCCCCCAGCGCCTATTCCCCCAGCCAATATTTTGAGACTACCCAGGAAAGCGGTACCAGCGCGCCGGCCAGCCTCGCTACTATCACCCGCTACCAGCTTTACCAGTGGGAGCTGACCGGCGTGGTAACCCCGAACACCGATTACAAATGGCTCGACGAATATGACCCTGCCTCCAGCACCGGGAATCTGCCCAGTTTCAATCTGGACAGAGCCGACTTGTTCTACACTCCCCCTCCCGGGCCGGCACAGCCCCCCCCACCCTATCTTCCGGTTCGCGTCGACAGTCTTCGACAAGGAATCTCCTGCAATGAGAACGATGTGAAGTCGATAAACCCGGTAAACCATGATTGCTCCCTGTTGGACGGTGACCCTGCGCTACTGAGCGCTTCCTACACCCCCGGCTCGCCGCGCAAGCGGGTTCTCTCCGTCGCTATGGTCGACTGTGAGGGACTTGGCGGGGGCAAGACCAGTTTTGATGTGCTCGAGCACGGCACCTTTATCAAAATGTTTTTGACCGAACATATTCCTGCCCCGGCCGGCGGAGAGGACAAGGTCGATGTTTACGCGGAATACCTTGGTCCCGTTGTCGGCGAGGAGCTGCAGTTGATTATTCACAGGGTGATTCAGCTCTATGAATAAACCAAAATACCCAAACCGCCGCCGGGGGGCGGCGATGGTAGAATTCGCCATCGTCCTGGTGTTGCTGGTGCTGATCGTCTTCGGCATCACCGAACTGGGGCGGGCCCTCTATCAGCAGAACAGCCTGACCAAGGCAGTTAACGCAGGCTCACGCTACATCGCCCGCCAGTATGACCTGCTTTACCCTGCGGATGCGGCTAACGACCAATGCTTCCCCAAAGATTCCGTCCGCTGGAACCAAGTCAAGATTGACGCCAGAAATTTGATTATCTGCGGGCAATTGGAATGCGACGGGGCTGACCCGGTGGTGCCCGGGCTGGATTTGGATCCAGAGGACAAAATTACCATCTCCGACCCACCACGAATGTTTGACGATTATTCCGGATCCCCCGCTTGCGTGATCGAAATCTCGGTCAGAACCCCGTTTGTGCCAGTTTTCGGTGACGTGGTGGTACCTCTTACCCGTATTGCCGGATTTGAGCTTAACGCCCGCACGGAGGAGCGCTACATTGGTGAATAGGATGCCATGGCGAAAAACGCCGCTCCGGGCAAAGGTCGAACGCGGTGCGACGATGGTGGAGTTTGCCATCGTAATTGTGGTCTTTATGGTGCTGGTGATGGGCGGCTTCGAATTCGGGCGGATGATCTTCGAATGGGGTCGGGTGGTGGAAGCGACCCGCGCCGGGGTAAGGATGGCGGTAGTTTCAACGCCTCCCGTCGGCTGCCGGGATGCCAATGGCAATCTCACCCTTACGGATGGCAGTTGTGGCCCCGTAAATCCGGATGCGGGATCAGATGTCTTGCTGGCCATGCAGAGAATATTGCCTACAATTGAAAGAGATAACATCGAATTGACCTATACCTCCACCATTATGGGATCTCCTCTTCGATCTGTCCCAATCCCGGTGGTGACTGTAGAAGTACAAGGACTTACCTTCGAACCGGTCGTGGCCGGGTTGCTGGGGCTTCCCACCACAATTCCCATTCCGGGCTTCGCCAGTTCGCAGACCGGCGAATCCCTGAGAGATCTTAATTAGAATGAATAAACGAATCTTCAACATCAAAGTGAGCAACGGACATAAAATATGATCATAACTCTCAACGTAGTGGCCGTAGTGGTCCACAAGGATACCGGCGACCAGATTGCCGATGCCCTGTCGCGGGTCAAGGGGATCAATCTTTCGATCCGGATCGCCGATGCGGGCCGCTCCCTGGGCAAGATCGGCGAGGATGAAATGCCGGATGTGATCATCCTCGAAATCAACGGCCAGGCGGGCCAGGATGTCGAGGATGTCGAGGAAATCCTGGGCCGGGGCGACGACCAGGTCAAAATTTTCGCCACCTACCGGCAAGGCGACAACAACATCTTGCGCCGCCTCTTTCGGGCCGGAGTCAAGAACATCTACCCCCAGCCGTTGGAAACCCAGGACCTGGTCCTGGACCTGGTCGAAGTGATGGCGGAAAAACGCAATCGGGCCATGCAGGCCCAGAGCCGCAAGGGCAGCGTTACAGCCTTCATGAATGCCAAGGGGGGCTCGGGCGCCACCACCATCGCCACCAACGTCGCCCATACCCTGGCGACCAAATACAAGGCCAAGGTGGCCTTGATCGATTTTGACATCCAGTTCGGCTGCGCGGCCATGAGCCTGGACCTGAAATTCGGCGCCGATGTCTGCAACGCCATCTTCCAGCCGGACCGGATCGATCCAATTTTCATCAAGGCCCTGATGACCAGGCATGAAAGCGGCCTGCACGTGCTGGCCTCGCCGGGCAATCTTGGTTCTATCGACGGGATAAAGCCGGGAGCCGCCACCGATCTGCTGCAGGGGGTGATCAACCTTTACGATATCGTGATCATCGATTTGCCCCGCCTCTTTCTGCCCTGGACCATTGAAGTCCTGCAGCTTGCCAATCCGGTGATGCTGGTTTCCCACAACAACCTGGTGACCATCCGGGACACCAAGTTGATTCTGGAGCACCTGCCTCTGCAGGGAGTGCCGGCCGAGCGCATCGAGGTCATCAACAACCGGGCCAAGGCCAAGGTGGCCAGCGTCGATATCGGCGAGATGAAAAAAACGCTCAAACTCGAACGGATTCACCGGGTCACCAACGATTACAGCACGGCGGTGAAAGCCCAGGACCGCGGGGTTCCCCTGGCGGAAATCAGCCGGCGCTCTCCCCTGACCCGGGATATCGAGCATCTGGCCGATTATCTTTACGCGGCCCGCGATGGACAGGAACCTCCCGGGCGCGGCCTGATGGACCGTTTATTCTGATTACCGAACCAGGCTGACCGGCATTAACCCAGATAAGGTAAGTGAAAATGGCGAATAATAATCAACCCCCCAGCGCGCCCCGCACGGTAGGCGCCATGCAGGATCTGAAGAGCCGGATGCACGGCCACATTCTCAACCGGCTCAACCTGGAGATTATCGATCAGATGGCCCCCGAACTGGTTCGGAGCCAGATCGGCGAGCTGGTGGTAGAATTGCTGGCCGAGGAACGGATTCCCCTCAACGCCCAGGAGCGCGCCCGACTGATCAGCGACCTGCAGGACGAAGTGCTGGGACTGGGGCCCATCGAGCCGCTGCTGGCCGACCCCGGCATTTCCGATATCCTGGTCAACACCTACAATCAGATCTATGTCGAGCGCAAGGGGGTGCTGGAAAAAAGCCCGATCCGTTTTCGCTCCAACGCCCACCTGATGCGGATCATCGACAAGATCGCCAGTTCGGTGGGGCGGCGGGTCGACGAGTCCTCCCCCATGGTGGACGCCCGCCTGGCCGACGGCTCCCGGGTCAACGCCATCATCCCGCCCCTGGCGGTGGATGGCCCCATCCTTTCGGTCCGTAAGTTCAGCGTTGATCCCTATACCATGAGCAACCTGGTCACCTTCCGCTCCCTGACCCCCGGGATGGCCGAGTTTCTCGAAGCGGCGATCAAGGCCCGGGTCAACGTTTTGATCTCCGGCGGCACCGGTACCGGCAAAACCACCATGCTCAACGCCATGTCGGCCTCGATCCCCGACCGGGAACGGATCGTCAGCATCGAAGACTCGGCGGAGTTGCAATTGCAGCAGCCCCATGTGGTCCGCCTGGAAACCCGGCCCCCCAACATCGAAGGCAAGGGCGAGATTACCCAGCGCGACCTGGTCCGCAACTCCCTGCGGATGCGGCCGGATCGGATCATCATCGGCGAGGTGCGCGGGGCCGAGGCTCTGGACATGCTGCAGGCGATGAACACCGGCCATGAGGGTTCCCTCAGCACCATCCACGCCAACACGCCCCGCGACGCCCTTACCCGGCTGGAACACATGGTGGGGATGACCGGCATCACCATTCCCCAGCCGGTGGTGCGGCAGCAGATCGCCGCCGCTCTCCACCTGATCGTCAATATCGAGCGCCTGGTGGACGGCCGCCGGGTGGTTTCCAGTGTCCAGGAAATCACCGGGATGGAGGAAAATGTCGTCAACATGCAGGAGATCTTCAACTTCACCCGGGCCGGGGTCGATGATCGCGGCATTGTGCTGGGGCACTTCCAGGCCACCGGCATCCGGCCCTGGATGTTGCGCCGTTTCCGGGAACGGGGAATCACCATCCCCGAGGATACGTTCGAGCCGGAGCGGATTTACGAGTAAGGAAGGGGCTCTCCGCCGAATATTGACGGCGAGAGCAAGCAGCGCAAAGCGAGCCCAGGATAAATAACGTGGATACCCAGGTAATTGTCATCATTGCATCGATTGTCGCCTTCCTGGCCGTGGTGGCTTTGGTGGAGGCGCTCTACCTGCTCTGGCGGGAGTTCTGGCAGGAGGGCCGGCGCAAGATCCGCCGCCGCTTGCGCGACTTATCGGCCGGCGGCGGCCACGGCAAGGAAACCTTCGATCTGCTGCGCTCGCGCCAACTCAGCGATGACCCCTTCACCGACCGGGTGCTTTCGGCGATCCCCCGGATCCGGGCCCTGGACCGTCTGATGGAGCAGGCTGGGTCGGAAGCCTCGGTGCTCCAGTTGATCGTCCTGCAATTCTTCCTCGCCATTGTTTTCTATCTGCTGCTGTGGCTGGGCCTGGGGCTGGCCTGGCCGCTGGCCCTGATCGGTGGCCTGCTGGCCGGCTTCGGCCTGCCCATCATCTATCTCCAAGCCAAGCGGGCTAAGCGGCAGACCAAATTCGTGGCCCAGCTTCCCGACACCATGGATTTTCTGGCCCGGGCGCTGCGCTCCGGCAACCCCTTTACCGCCGCCCTGCATGCCGCGGCCAAGGAAATGCCCCCGCCGGTGGCGGACGAGCTGGCCATCACCTTCGACGAAATCAACTACGGCCTGGAGATCGATGAAGCGCTCTACAACCTGAAAAACCGGGTGGGGGGAGCCGATGTGGCCTACTTCGTCACCGCCGTGCTGGTCCAGCGGCGGACCGGCGGCAACCTGGCCGATGTGCTCAACCGGATCGCCACCATGATGCGGGAACGGAACCGGGCCAGCAAGGAAGTCCAGATTCAGGCGGCCGAAATGAAGCTTTCGGCCTACATCCTGATCGGCCTGCCCTTTTTCGTCGCCGGGGTTCTGTTCCTGTTCCGGCGGGAATACATGGCCACCCTGTTTGACCACCCCATCGGTCAGGTCATCATTTTCATTCAGCTCTTCTTGATGTTGCTGGGCTATCTGGTAATCCGCCGGTTGATCAACTTCCGGATCTAACAGCCCGCCGCAAGGGCAAGGCTACGAAAAATTACGAGGACACTGATGGTGAACGGCGCGGATCTGGCAATCTCAATTCTGGTTTTTATGTCGGTTACCCTGTTTGTCTTGGGGGTATTGATGTGGCTGCTTACCGGCACGAATCCGCTCCAGCGCCGCCTCCAGGAACTGGATAACTCTGCCGGCCCCAGGGATGAGAGCAAGGACAAAAAGCCCAAGCATATGGGGACCTTTCTGGTCCGCTGGATCGAACCGGCCGCCAAACTCATTCTGCCCCGGGAGGAATGGCAAAAATCGCGGGTAAGGTCCCGGTTGATCCGGGCCGGTTTTCGCCAGGACCGGGCCCTGCGGGTCTATCTCGGCGCCAAGGTGGTGGCGGCCCTGGCCCTGCCCCTGCTGGGAGCAGCCGCCCTGTTTCTGACCGGCAGATTTCTGATTATCGCCGAACCCGTTACCATCGTCGCCTTGGTACTGCTGGCGGTGGCCGGTTTCTACCTGCCCGACTTATATTTGCGGCACCGCATCGAAGAACGCCAGACCTCCTTCCGGGAAGGTTTTCCCGACGCCATGGACATGCTGATGGTCTGCGTCGAGGCGGGTCTGGGCCTGGATGCCGCCATCCAGCGGGTCGGCGACGAGATGACCCAGAGCCATCCGATCCTGGGCACCGAGATGCGCCTGGTGAGCCTGGAATTGCGAGCCGGCAGCACCCGGGAGGCCGCCTTGCGCTCGCTGGCCAAAAGGACCGGGATCGATGAAGTGCAGGCCCTGACCACCCTGCTGATTCAGGCCGAGCACTTCGGCACCAGCATTGCCGACGCCCTGCGCGAACACGCCAACGGCATGCGCATCGAACGGATTCAACGGGCCCGGGAAAAGGCGGCCAAGTTGCCGGTCAAAATGATTTTTCCCATTATGCTGTTTATCTTTCCCGCTTTGTTTCTGGTGATTCTGGGCCCGGCCATTATCCGGATCGTAACCGCTTTTTACACGGTGTCATGAGCGCGTTTAAGCCGAAAGGAGTAAAGCACATGAAAAAGAAGGTCTTTTCTCTGCCCATTTTGGCCCTGCTGATCGCCATCGGCGCCGGAACCAGCGGTTGCTCGACCCACCAGTCGGAGGCCGCCCTCTTGCAAGGGCTCCAGCCGGTGGAACGCTTCAGCGGCCACAGCCGGACCGTATTCCAGGAGGATGCCTACCAGGTGGCCGCCGACCATTTCCGGGCCGGTCGCTACGGCCTGGCCGGCAAGATTTACCAGGATCTGCTGGCCCGCCAGCCGGATTCCATCCGGGCCCTGAACGGCGCCGGGGCGGTCTTCGACCAGCTCGGCCGCTACGAGCTGGCCCAGGCCTATTACTACCGGGCCCTCAACCTGGACGGCGGCTCGGCCCAGACCCTGAACAACCTCGGTTATTCGCTGCTGCTGCAGCAGCGCTACGCCGAGGCGGCGCAGGTTCTGGCCCACGCCGCCCGCCTGGACGGGGACAACCCCCGGGTGACATACAACCTGGCCCAGGCCGAGCAGCGCCTGGCGCAGGTGCTGGCCCAGGGCGAGCTGCCGGATCCGGCCCGGCCGGAACCGGTTCAGCAGGATCAGCCCCAACCGGAACCGGCCCCCATGGTCGTGGCAATGGTGACTGAGGAGTCGGCAAGCAGCTACGGGGCAAAACAGGTTGCCGCGATCGAACCGGCTCAGGTTGGGGCGATCGGGCCGGCTCAGGTTCAGGTACCGGCGTCCGCAACGTCGGCCCGCTTGCCGCAACCTGCGGCACTTCCCGCCCGCTTGCAAGAGCCGGCCTTGCCCGATGAGGCAGCAGCCGGGATGCAGCCTCCGCCCATCCCCGATTATGACGTCCATATAGCCAACGGCAACGGCCGCAACGGCCTGGCCTCCCTGACCGCCAATTTTCTCCAAAAGGCCGGGGTCAGGGTGAGCGGGATCAGCAACGCCGGCCATTTCAATTACCGCAAGACCCACGTCTTTTACCGGCCGGGCTTCGAGGCGGCGGCGGACGAATTGACCACCCTGCTCCGCCTGCCGGTGGAAAAAGAGGAATTGGCCAGCGGACGGCTGGACAGCTCGATTCGGGTCGTGCTGGGCCGGGATTTTAAGGTCCAGGAGCGGGAGCTGCGGACCGCGGTGCTGGATCAGGACCACGCCAGCCAGATCGCCGCCAAAAGGCCGGTGGCCGCCCCGGCAACTTTGGCCGCCGACGCCGCCAAGGTAAAACCCGCCGTGGCGGTGGAGGTTTCCAACGGCAACGGCCGCCGCGGCATGGCGAAGCTGGTGGGTCGGGCTCTGGGGGCGGAAGGCGGTTCGGTGACCCGGCTGACCAATGCCGGCTCCTTCAACCAGACCGCCACCACCATTTTCTATCGCCCCGGCACCCGCCAGGAAGCGGAACGGATCGCCCGTGCTCTGCCGGTGGGGGCGGTTTTAACCGAAAGCGAGCAACTGCGGGCCGATATCGGCGTGCGGGTGGTAATCGGCCGGGACTTGCTGGCGCACGAAAACGCCTTGCAGCGGCGAGCGGGGAACCATGCCTGATCACCATCGCTGCCGGTGGCTGTTGCTGCCGGCCCTGCTCCTGCTCCTCAGCGGCTGCGCCACCGTCGGCCCCGACCTCAACGATGAAGCCCGGCATCCGGCCGGGGGAACCCGGGAGCTTCTGCAACGGGCCCAATGGGCCATGGAACACGGGGAGCCCGCCCAGGCCGCCTTTTTCTACCAGGAAGTTCTGGCCGAAGATGAGATGAACGTCGATGCCCTGGTCGGCATGGGCCGGGTCATGCTGCGCCATGGCGAAGCCGCCACGGCGGAAAAGCTCTTCGATCGGGCCCTCGGGTTGGAACCGGAACGGATCGAACCCTTGGAAGGCCGCGGCATCGCCCGCCTTCAACTCATGCAGCTCGAGGCGGCGCGCGCCGACCTGGAGGCGGCTGTCGCCGGGGATCCCCGACGCTGGGAGGCCTTCAACGGCCTCGGGGTGATCGCCGATCTCAACGGCGATTATCGGCAGGCCCAGGACCACTACCGCCAGGCCCTGGCGATTTTGCCCGGCTATCCTAAGGCCCTGAACAACCTGGGCTATTCCCTGCTGATGTCCCGCGAATACCGGGAAGCGGAACAGGTTTTGCGCCGGGGGCTGCAAGCGGCTCCCGAGCATGCCCGGCTGCGGGTCAACCTGGGCCTGGCCCTGGCCTGGCAGGGTCGCTACGAGCCGGCTTACGAAGTGATGGTCCCGGCCCTGGACGCGGCCCGGGCCGCCAACAACGTAGGCTATATCGCCATGCTCGCCGGCGCTTACCAGCCGGCCATCACCTACTTCGACCGCGCTATCGCAGCCCACCCCCGCTACTACGCCACCGCCTACGCCAACAAACTCCGCGCCCAACGCCTAGCCACCAAATAAAATTGGGGTCAGACACCTAAAATTGGGGTCAGACACCCATTTTTTATTTAAAGGCTGATAAAACCTGCTAGGCACCAGCCATAAAAAATGGGTGTCTGACCCCAATTTTTTGCCAATTTTTAGCCCCGATGTTACAACCGGAAGCTTTTATTTCTTTGCGGTCGGCCGGCCTTCTTGGCTGCCGCTCTTCTTTGCCCCAATGCTTCGACCTCCTCCTGGAAGCGGCCATCGCCCAAGGCCCATCCCTTGTGGGTGCTGTCGCGTATTTTTTGCAGATCGTCCTTGTCAAGATCAGCGGCGAAAAGCGCCTGGTAAGCTGCTTGACGGTCCGCATCATCCCGGCCCAGTCGATAATATTCCCGGTGCGGCGTCAGCCAATCGGCATTCGGCCCGTTTCGGCCCAAGGCGTTGCGGCCGTGGCTCGACCACTTATATTCACCCGGAGCGGCCGCCATGCCGGCCCTAATCGGATTCATCTCGATATAGCGCATCAAGGTGAGCAGGTAGCGTTTGCTTTCCACCACCGTAGCTCGGTACCGCCCCTCCCACAAGGTGCCGCTGCGCTGGTACATATAATTGAAATATCCCACATACCGCCGACCGACCGACTGCAGGGTTTTGCTGATACTGTGCTCAGATTCGGGAGTAGCCAGCAGGTGAAAATGGTTGGTCATCCATACATAGGCATGGATCGCCAGGCCGAATTTCGCCGCCGCTTCCACCATAGCCTTGGTGAAGAACCGGTAATCACGATCGGCGGCAAAAATAGTCTGCCGGTTGTTTCCACGCTGGATGATATGCTGCGGCTGACCGGGAATCACATAACGAGGAAGCCGTGCCATAACAGAACCCATAGAAAATTGGGAGAAAAGAAAATCGGGGTCAGACACCCATTTTTTTGGCTATCGCCTAGCAGATTTTATTTGCCCTGCATAAAAAATGGGTGTCTGACCCCGATTTTCCGACCCCGATTTTATTGCTCGCTGAGGAAATTCGCCACCGTGGTTTCCCCGACGACGACATCAACGTTCTGCTGCAGGGGAAAGGTCAGTTCGTCGTCGGCCTGCGGGTCATCCTGGTCGGCATCACAAGTCAGGGCCAGGGTATAGGCGCCCGCAGTCAGGAAGGCGGCCCGATAGCGATACTCGCCTTCATCATCGTTGAACCGCACTGGCGCCACCAGCACGGGGCCCCGGTCTTCATCGATATTGATGTCAACCGGTGTGGCATCGTGTTCCGGGAAGACATAGACCGCCATTCCGTCCTCGGTTTCACAGATTCCGATTACATCCACTTGGCCGGCCACCGCCCCGACCTCGCTGTTGTCGACCATCCGCAGGGTCGGCCGCAATTTGTAGTCCCCGGTGCCGTCCTGCACCACCGATTTGCGCAGATCGAAATCAATGGTAAAGGCGGCGAAACCGCCGGCAGGCACGGTGATCGGCCGATTGAGCTGAAGCCCTCTTTCATCCCCGCTGGGAATGGTCAGATCGTGTTCCCCAGTGGCGGTGACAATGGAGTTGGCGAAGGGCTCGGTATCCAGCCGCAGCCTGATCCACTGGTAGCGGCCCGCCGGCAGGGTCTCCTCGTCCAGCAGCAGCTCGTGGCCGCCGCCTTCCAGGGCCAGCAAATCGATCCGCTTGTAGGGCAGTTCGTTATTCTCTTCGTCAAGGCTGCCGACCTCGAAAAAGAGATTGCCATGTTCGCTGCTGTGGAGTTCTACCCCGCTGAACTGCACCCAGACGGCGGTGGCGTCTTCCACCGGGGCGTCAGTCACCGCCAGCGAAAGGGTCCCCTCGGGGCTGCCCGAACCACTGCTGCAACCGGCCAGCAAAGCCGCGGACATTCCGGCTACCATCAACTTGTTGAACATTTTCATGGCACATCCTCCCATCTGAATCCTGGTTATGATCATTATAAGCTGGGCAAAGGCACCCACTTACCTTACCTTAATGCAAGGACCTTAGCCTATCAGATAGATGCGCCAAAATCAAGTCCGGGGATCGACAGCGGCCAAGTCAGGCCATTTTCCTTCTGGACTAACTATTGAGATATACGATATTTTAAAATAAAAAAGACAGGCATGCCGGGTTTGCCGGGCATCTGGTACGGATAATCGAGTAGATCTCGCGGAACGTCCCCATCGGCTGCCGCTCGCCGCCGATGCAGGACCAGACCTTGTCGGAACCCGGGGTCGGCCATATATGGTTGACAGCCCCGGCCGCATCGCATTACAAGAATTAAGTGGTCAGGTGGTGAGACAATCGTTTTATTGCCGCCGGCAAAAGGTCAGAGACAGCCTATCTTGCCGGCAAGGCGCAAGGAATTGCGGTTGGCGGCGACGTCCCGGAATAAAGGAGGAATGATGCGATGAGACTGGCACTAACGGCAGGAGTGGTTATCGCGGCGGTCCTGTTGCTCGGGGCCTGTACCTGGGTCAAGCCCACGGTGCAGGGGGAAAAGGTGCGGGTGCTGACGGCCGAGGAAGTGGTCAAGTGCGAGAGGGTGGGCCAGACCACCGTATCGTTGCTGGCCCGGGTGGCCGGCATCGAGCGCAGCCCCCGCAAGGTCCAGGAAGAACTTAACGTCCTGGCCCGCAACAGCGCCGCCGACGTGGGCGGCGACACGGTGGTACCGATGGGCCCGGTGGAAGATGGCAAGCAGACTTTCGCCATCTACCGCTGCATGCCCCGCTAATCAATAAATTGGGGTCAGACACCCATTTTTTATTTTAAGGCTAGTTCAAACTGCTGGCAGCAGCCATAAAAAATGGGTGTCTGACCCCAATTTACGTGACCTCAATTTATTCCAAAAAGGAGCTGAACATGAGCATGATGGTAAGTCTTACTCCAGTGGTTTCCCTTATCGCCGGCATTCTGATCCTGCTGGTGCCCCGGCTGCTGAACTATATCGTCGCGATCTACCTGATCCTTATCGGCGTGCTCGGCCTTTTGGGCCCGAATTTCATGCATGGTTGAACAATGTGAAAATTGGGGTCAGACACCCATTTTTTATTTTAAGGCTGATGGATTCTGCTAGTCAGCAGCCATAAAAAATGGGTGTCTGACCCCAATTTTCCGTCATTCTTCGTACTTGTAGCCGACCCCGTAAACCGAGTGGATCAGTTCCTGCTCCGGGGCGACAGCGGCGATTTTTTTGCGCAGTTTCTTGATATGGCTGTCGATGGTCCGATCGCCGACCACCCGCTGGTCGACGTAGATCCCGTCCATCAGTTGGGAGCGGCTGTAGATTCGGCCGGGCCGGGCGCTGAGGATTTGCAGCAGGTTGAACTCTACCGCCGTAAGGTCCAGGGCCTTGCCATGCAAAGTGGCCTTGTAGCGTGATTCATCCAACACCAGCCCCGTGGCCGGGGCCGGCCGCCCGGCCGCCCGCCGCAGCACCGCCTTGACCCGGGCCACCACCTCCCGGGGGCTGAAGGGCTTGCAGATATAGTCATCGGCCCCCAGCTCCAGGCCCAGCAGGCGGTCGATCTCTTCCACCCGGGCGGTGATCATTATGATCGGCACCGCCGAAAAAACGCGAACCTCCTTGCAGATCTCCAAACCATCCTTGCCCGGCAGCATCAAATCCAGCAAGATCAGCTCGGGCTCGTGCTCCCGCACCCAGGGAACCACCGCCAAACCATGGTCCAGCCGAGCCACGGCAAAACTCGCCTGGCTGAGATAATCCTCAAGCAGGGCGGCGAGTTTGGGTTCATCCTCGACGATCAGAATCGTAGCACTCATTCCTGTTCTCTCAAAATTGGGGCCCCAGGCAAAATTGGGGTCAGACACCCATTTTTTATGTAAGGCGAGCTTAAAATGCTAGGCATCTGCCATAAAAAATGGGTGTCTGACCCCAATTTTATTCTACCGGCAGTTCTATGGTTATCCACAGGCCTCCCAGGGGCGAAACCCGGGCCGTGATCAGGCCCTCGTGGGCTGCGACAATGTTGCGGCAAATGGCCAGGCCGAGACCGGCCCCGCCGGTGGCCCGCCGGCGGGAGCCCTCCAGCCGGTAGAGGCGCTGGAAGATTCGTTCCAGTTCCGCCGGAGGAACGCCGGGCGCGCTGTCCCGCAGGTGGATCACGGCCAGGCCGGGGCCGGGCTCCAGGCTCAATTCCACCCGGCCCCCGCTATCGGTGTACTTCAGGGAATTATCCAGCAGATTGGCGAAGAGTTGGTGCAGCCGTTCCGGGTCGCCGACCATTGGGACCGGCGGGGCGGCGGCCAGCTCGGCGGCCAGGGTGATGCCCTTGGCCAGGTAAGGGGATTCGTACTGGGCCACTGCTTCCCTGATGGTCGCGGTCAGATCCAACTCCTGCTTGCGATAGGTCAAAGCGCCCAGGTCGGAGAGCGAAAGCTGGTAGAGGTCGTCCACCAGCCGACCCAGTCGCAGAACTTCAGCATGCAATGAATGAAGGGCCGCGGGAGTGGTGGAGCGAACGCCGTCCTGCAGGGCCTCGATCTCGCCCCGCAGCACCGCCAGGGGAGTGCGCAGTTCGTGGGAGATATCGGCCACCCATTGACGCCGGTCCTGCTCGTTTTTCTCCAGCACCAGAGCCATATTGTTGAAATCACGAGCCAGTTGGCCCAGCTCGTCAGTGTCGTGGACCGGCACCCGGGTGTCATAGGCCCCGGCGCTGAGCCGGTGGGTGGCGGCGGCCAGGTTGCGGATGGGGCGCACCAGGCGGCTGGCCAGGGGCAAGGCGATCAGGGTCGAGATCAGCAGGGCCGCCCCGGCAATTAAAGCCAGGGCCAGTTTCTGCTGACGGACGAACTGGAACTGGTGGCTGTCATAGGTCCTGGTGCGGGGGACCAGGCCCAGGTAGCCGACGGTTTCCGCCCCCCGCCGCAGCGGTTGCAACTCGATCGCCGCGTAGCCCTCGACGCCCCGGGGGGAAACAACCACTCCCCGGTCGGCATCGAGCACCACGACCCGGCGCTCGAAGCGCCAGGTGCCGGGGGTTTCGCGCCCCTCCTCGGCCTGGTTCTCCCGGGCGATCAGGCGCTCCAGGCGTCTTTCCAGGCGGCGGGCCTGTTCAGGGTCGGCGGTATCGGTGGGCAGGGTGTGAACCAGGAGTTGCAGCCAGGAAGCCTGGTCCCGGCGGAGAAAATCCCAGTCGCCCTGTTCGGCGTAAACCTGTTCCAGCTCGCCGGCCAGGGATACCAGCCGCTGCTGTTCGATGGTGTTGACATAGCGCAGAAAGCCCCGGTCGATGCTCCACTGCATGATCAGCCACATGCAGAGCACCACCGCCGCGGTGGCGGCAAACATGGCCAGAAAGAGCCGGTATTTGATTCCGATCCGCATCAGGGGGCCTCACGGGGGGAGAGGAAACCGGGAGTCTTCTCATACCATGAATTGCCGGGGAAAAAAACCGGCCGCGGCCGGACGGGGCAAACTTTCACATTTCTTCCATATTTGCGCCACATTCGCCGGTTATTCATTAACTAACAGGATGAGATTCCGGACCTGGCCATCATAAACCAAAAATGCAGGAGGACATCATGAAAACCATCGCTCTGTCCCTACCGAGGCTGGGGAAAATTATGCTGGTGGCGCTGGTGACGTCGGGATTGCTGCTGACCGGCAGCGGGCCGGCCTGGGCCGAGCTCGGCGGGGACCGCAATCGCGGCCAGGCGGATGTGCGCCAGCAGGAACAGGCGCGGGGCGGCCAGAGAACCCCGCCGGGGCAATCACGCCGCCAGCAGCAGGCCACCCCCCCCGGGCAATATCGCCAGCAACAGCAGAACCGCCCTTCCGGGCAATACCAGCAACAACAACCAAGCCGCCCTTCCGGGCAATACCAGCAGCAGCAACAGAGCCGCCCGGGAAGTCAATATCGCCAGCCCCAACAAACCCGCCCGTCGGGCCAATACCGGCAGCAACAACCGGTGACGGTGGTGCGCCAACTGCCTCCGGGGCATCGCAAGGTGGTGGTTAAAAACCGGCATTATTATGTGCACAACCACCGCTTTTACACCCACGGTCCCGGCGGCTACGTGGTGGTGCGGCCGCCGGTGGGCGCCGTGGTGCCCGCCCTGCCCGGCCTTTCGGTCCGCGTTTCCATCGGCGGCGTGGCTTACTTCCGCTACGACGATGTTTATTACCGGCCGGGCCCCCGGGGCTACATCGTGGTTGAGGCGCCCCGCTACTACCCGGCCCCGGTTTACAGCCAGGTGGTCAAGGTCTGGGTTTCGACCCTCAATTTGCGCAGCGGTCCCGGCACCCAGTTCGCGGTGATCGGCCAGACCTGGCGGGGTCAGCATCTGACGGTGATCGGCCAGACTCCGGGCTGGTACCAGGTGCTGCTGCCCGGCGGCGGAACCGGCTGGGTCATGAGCCAATACACCCGAACCCTGGCCACCGGCTGAGCCGGGACTGGAGGCCACCGTCACCGGCCCGAGGAGGTCGGTGACGGAAAACATGCGTCAACTTGCCGTTGCGCTGGACTTAATCGACCCTTGGCAGCATCAACCACCGTCTTTAGCGACGACCAACCATCAAACTTCAGGAGCATACCATGAAAAAGAATCTGCTCGCCGTTGCCGCTCTGACCATCGCCCTCGCCGCCGGCCCTGCCCTGGCCGCCCCGGCCGACCGCAGCGAATCGCCACGGCAAATCAAGCACAAGTACAGTGAAACGCGAGATAATTCGGGGAACCGGCACTTCGCCCGCCTGGCCCGCGACCTCGAACTGAGCAGCAAACAGCAGAGCCAAATCCGGGAGCTCAAGGCGGCGCACCGGCAGGAGGTCAAACCGCTGTACCGGAATCTCGGCGAGGAGCGTCGGGAAATGCGCCAACTGGTGCAAGCCGAGGCCTTCGATGAAAGCGCGGCCCGGGCCATCGCCGCCCGCCAGGCCGAAACCAGGGCCGGACTGCTGGTGGAACAGGCGCGGATCGGTCACCAGATCCGCGCCGTACTGACCCCCGAACAACAGCTCCTGGCCGACCAGAAGCGCAACCGGGACCAGCGGGAGCGCCGCCCCCGCGCCCCGCAATAATCACGCCGCTAAACTCAGCGCAAAAATTGGGGTCAGACACCCATTTTTCTTCGCTAAAAATGGGTGTCTGACCCCAATTTTGTTGGCCCGGAGGGAGACGGCTTGCCAGAAAAGAGCGGATCATATAGCATTCATATGGTGCCGGAAATTAAGGCCCCCTTTTTACTCAGGCAAATTCAAGCGCCAGGTGATAATTTTCATGATTGACGTCGGTTATAGAAAGAAAGGCATCAAGCGCCGGACCGTGTTGCAGATTATGGCTCTGGCCGGAGTTGGCGGGTTCGGCCTGCTGCGTTGGTTTTCCACCAATAACGATACCGGCTTGCAGGTGGTCAGGCGTAGCCGGATTTTGTTGGGTACCGAGGTGAACCTGAGCGTTTACGGCCGGGACCGGGACCAGCTTGAAGCCGCGGTCGGGGCAACTTTTGCCCGGATGGAAAGCCTGGAGGAGAAGTTGAGCCGCTACCGGCCGACCAGCGAGGTTTCCCGCCTTAATCGCACCGGCCACCTGGAAGAAGCCGGCCCCGAGCTGCTGGCCATCCTGCAGACGGCGGCCCTGGTAAGCGCCAAAAGTGACGGCGCCTTTGACGTTACCATGCTGCCCCTGCTCGATCATTATGAGCAACAGGGCGCGGCGGCCGATGCAGCAAAGCTGTTTACCCTGCCTGAGCCGCCGGAAGAGGCCCGCCGGGCCGTTGACCACCGGGCTCTGCGCGTGGACGGGCGACGGGTAACCCTGGCCCGGCCGGGGATGAGCGTTACCCTGGATGGGATCGGCAAGGGTTACATCGTCGATCAGGGAGTGGCCGCACTGGTCGAGCATGGCTGCAATCAGGTTTATGTTGAGGCCGGCGGCGACCTGGCGGTAAGAGGCGGCAAGGCCGGCGGCGAGCCCTGGCGGATCGGGCTCAGGCCCCCCCGTTCCGGACCGGCCGCGAAGATGGCGGTGGTCGCGGCCGACACCATGGCGGTGGCTACTTCCGGGGATTATTTCCACTATTTCAGTCCCGATTTTCGCCACCATCATATTATTGATCCCCGGGTCGGGTTTTCCGCTCAGGAACTGGCCAGTTGCACGGTAACCGCTCCCGATGCCGCCCTGGCCGACGCTCTGGCCACCGCTTGCATGGTTTTGGGTCCGGGGGAAGGAAGCGAACTGCTGACCCGGTTCCCCGGTTGCGAGGGCTATTTTGTCGGCAAGGATCTGACAGTGAGCAGAACTCCCGGATTTCCGGCCTGAAATGCAATCGTTTATTCTAAAAAAAGGGCTTGATATTCCGATCAGCGGGGCTCCCCGCCCGGTGATCGAAACCGGCGGCCGGGTTGAGCATGTGGCCCTGCTGGGCGACGACTATGCCGGCCTGCGTCCCGCGATGGAGGTCAAGGTTGGCGACCGGGTGGCCGCCGGCCAACTGCTTTTTACCGACAAAAAGAATCCCGGGGTTAATTTTACCGCGCCTCTTGGCGGCGAAGTGGTGGCCATCAACCGCGGGCCGCGCCGCCGTTTTGAGTCGCTGGTGATCCGGGCGGCGGTCGACGATCAGCTCTCCTTCGCGGTGGCAGGCAAAAGCGGGTCGGCGGCGGCGATTCAGGAGATCCTGATCGAATCCGGGCTTTGGGCCGGGATCAGGACCAGGCCGTTCGGCAAGGTGGCGGCGATCGACGGGAAACCGTCATCGCTGTTTGTCACCGCCATCGATACCCGACCCCTGGCGGCCGATCCGGCCCTGATCATCGCCGAGGCCGCCGAGGAGTTCCGCCTTGGCCTTAAAATTCTGCAAACGCTGGTTCCCAAGCTGTTTTTGTGCGCGGCCGCCGCTGATCTGCCCGGTCAGGAACTGGACGGCGTCAGCACGGTTCGTTTTCAGGGACCGCACCCGGCCGGGTTGCCCTCCACCCATATCCATCTGCTTGATCCGGTGGGGCCCGGCGGCAAAAGAGTCTGGCAGATTGAATATCAGGAGGTGATCGCCGTCGGGCACCTTTTCCGCACCGGCCGGCTGCCGACCACCAAAACGATTGCCCTGGCCGGGCCGAAGGTCAAAAATCCCCGGCTGCTCCGGACCCGGCCGGGAGCGGCGATCGATGAGCTCTGCGCCCAAGAGCTGCGGGAAGAAAATTTGACCGGCGCCAAAGGTGAAGTCCGGCTGCTTTCCGGTTCGGTGCTGGATGGGCGGTCGGCGAGCGGCAACTTCAAATACCTGGGGCGTTATCACCACCAGGTCAGTGCCCTGGCGGAGGATTCCGGCAGCGGCCTTTTCAGTTGGCTGTGGCCGGGAAGTGATCGTTTTTCCCTGCTTCCGGTTTTTCTTTCGGCTCTGACCAGGTTTAAAGCCGGCGGCGGCCGCTTGGCGATGAAGACCGCCCAGTGGGGCGGCCCTCGGGCCATCTTTCCTTTGGGCACCTATGAACAGGTGGTGCCGCTTGATTTCGTGGTCACGGCGCTTTTGCAGTGCGTGGCCAGCGGCAACACCGAGAAGGGGGTGGAGCTTGGCTGCCTGGAGCTGATCGAAGAAGATCTGGCCCTCTGCAGTTTTGTCTGTCCCGGCAAAAACGATTTCGGCCCCATGCTGCGCGAGATCCTGACCAGGATCGAGGAAGAGGGCTGGTAGGTAATCGTGCCCGGGGCACCGCATCTTGCGGCGATCGGGACGGCTCACAAGGGGACAGATTTGAAATCTGTCCCCGATCACGCATCGCCGGCCCGCTTGCCGCAACCTGCGGCACCCCGGGCACGATTACTCCGAATGGTATGAGAAAAGGGCGGTATAATTAATATGATCGGGAGACTGGCGGCATATATTCACTCCCTGGAGCCCCACTTCAGCAAAGGCGGTCGCCTGGAGCGCTGGTACCCGCTTTTTGAGGCGGTGGACTCTTTTCTTTCCGGCAGCAGCCAGACCACCGCCGGCGCTCCCCATGTCCGCGACGCCATCTGTTTGAAACGCATTATGCTGGTGGTAATCATCGCCCTGATCCCCTGCGTGGTCATGGCCCTCTGGAACACCGGCTATCAAGCCAACCTGGTTCTGCAGAACCTGGGGGTCAGCTCGGTGCCGGGCTGGCGCGGCGCGGTTCTGGCCGCCACCACCGGCCTTTCGCCGTCCAGCCTGACGGCCAACCTGATGCACGGCGCTCTTTATTTCCTGCCGATCTACCTGGTCTGCGTGGCGGTTGGCGGTTTCTGGGAGAGCCTGTTCAATGTCGTGCGCGGCCACCAGATGTCCGAGGGTCTGATGGTTACCAGTCTGCTGCTGCCCCTGACTCTGCCGCCCACCATCCCCCTCTGGCAGGTCGCGGTGGGAATGAGCTTCGGGGTGGTTTTTGCCAAGGAGGTTTTTGGCGGAGTTGGGCGCAACTTTATGAATCCGGCCCTGGTGGCCCGGGCCTTTCTCTTCTTTGCCTACCCGATCGGGATGACCGGGGAAGAGGCCTGGATCGCCGTCGATGGCTTCAGCAGTGCCTCGCCGCTGGCGGTTCTGGCCGCTGCTCCGGTGGCCGCCGACCCGCTGGCCGGTCTCGATTATCAATGGTGGGACGCCTTTGTCGGCACCATCCCTGGTTCGATGGGGGAAACCTCGGCCCTGGCCTGCTTAGTGGGAGCGGCCCTGCTGCTGTTGACCAGGATCGCCTCCTGGCGGATCATGGGCGCGATGCTGCTGGGCGCCTTGAGCTTCAGCATGCTCTTCTGGCTTTTTCCGTCGCCGGAAAATCCCTGGCACCAGGTTCCGCCGCACTGGCACCTGGTGCTGGGCGGTTTTGCCCTGGGCCTGGTTTTTATGGCCACCGATCCGGTCACCGCTCCTCATACCGACCTGGGCAAATGGTTCTACGGCTTTTTCATCGGCGCTTTGACCATTCTTTTCAGGGTGCTTAACCCGGCTTTCCCCGAGGGGGTGATGCTGGCGATCCTGATGGGCAACATCATCGCGCCCTCGCTTGATTATCTGGTGATTCGGGCCAATATCAGCCGAAGGATCGCGCGATATGGCTAAAGACAGCGCCATCGGCTCCTTTACCATCGTACTGCTGCTGGCCTTGGTCTGTTCGGCCCTGGTTGCCGGGACGGCGGTGGGACTGCGGGATCGCCAGGAGGCCAACCGGCTCCTTGACCGCCAGAAAAATATCCTGCTGGCCGCCAATCTTTATGAGCCGGGAGCTGACCTCGCAACGATGCTGGCCGCGGTCGAGACCAGGATCGTCAGGCTGGCTGACGGGGCCTTTGTTCCGGCCGCCGAGATCGATCCGGAAGAGTTCAATCAGCTTGAGGCCGCCCTTGATCCCCAGACCGGCCGGGAGTTGAGCCGGCCGGAGGACCTGGCCGGGCTGGGCAGAGTGGAAAAATACTCCCTGGTCTACCTGGTCCGGGATAACGGCAGGATCGACCGGGTGGTGCTGCCCATCCGCGGCCGGGGAGTCTGGTCGACGATGCATGCCTATATCGCCCTCGCTGATGACTTTAACACGGTGGTCGGGGTTACTTTCTACCTTCACGGAGAGACCCCCGGCCTGGGTGGAGAGATCGAGAATCCGGCCTGGCAGGAAAGCTGGCAAGGCAAGCAGGTCTACGACCGGCAAAATCAGCCTACTTTAAGGGTGATCAAAGGGCAGGCCCCGCCCGGCGAGGCTGGAGCTCACCAGATCGACGGGATCTCGGGGGCGACCAGAACCCTGGATGGGGTCAGCAAGTTGTTGGAGTTCTGGTTCGGCGAACACGGCTTTCAACCCTTCCTGGAACGGCTCCGGGCTGGAGAAATCAACGATGAGCGATGAAAGCAAAAGAGAACTCTTTTTTCGGGCGATCTTTGAGCGCAACCCCATCACTCTGCTGGTTTTGGGGATCTGTTCGGCCCTGGCGGTCACCGGCAGCATGGCCACCGCCCTGGTCATGTCGATCGCCCTTACCCTGGTAACCGCCTGCGCCAGCGCCATTATCAGTATTTTGCGCCACCGGATTCCCAATACCGTGCGAATCGGAATCCAGATCACGATTATCGCCACCCTGGTGATCCTGGTAGATCAGGTGCTGCAAGCCTTTTTCTACGATCTTTCCCGCCAACTGTCGATCTATGTCGGCCTGATTATCACCAACTGCATCGTGATGGGCCGGGCCGAGGGCTTTGCCATGAGCAACTCGCCGGGCAGGGCTTTCGTTGACGGGGTCGGCAACGGTTTGGGCTACTCCTTCATTCTGATGACGGTGGCCTTCTGGCGTGAGCTGCTGGGAGCCGGGACCCTGTTTGGCTACACGATCCTCCAGCCCGCCATCCGGGGCGGCTGGTACGAAACCAACGGCTTGATGCTGTTGCCGGCCAGCGCCTTTTTCCTGGTCGCCCTGTTGATCTGGTTGCTGCGTGAAATCTACCCCAGTCAACTGGAGAAGTGAAGATGGGCCACTATTTCGAGATATTTTTTACCGCGCTTTTTGTCGAGAATCTGGTTCTCTCCTTTTTTCTCGGAATGTGCACCTTTCTGGCCATCTCCAAGCAGGTCAAATCCGCCCTGGGCCTGGGCCTGGCGGTGGTGGTGATCCAGGCGATCACCGTGCCGCTCAACAACCTGATTCTGAACCTGGTGCTGAAGCCCGACGCCCTCTCCTGGGCCGGTCAAGGCGGGATAGATCTTACTTTTCTGGGGCTTCTGGTCTATGTGGGGGTCATTGCCGCCGTGGTGCAGATTCTAGAAATGGTGCTGGATCGTTTTGTGCCGGCGCTCTACAACACCCTGGGCATATTCCTCCCGCTGCTCACGGTCAACTGCGCCATCCTGGGCGCCAGTCTCTTTATGGTGGAGCGGGATTACTCCCTGGGCGAAAGTTTTGCCTACGGCCTGGGGGCCGGCGGGGGATTTCTGCTGGCGGTGGTGCTGCTGGCCGGCATCCGGGAAAAACTGGAATATGCCGATCCCCCCAGCGGCTTAAAAGGGCTGGGAATCACCTTTATCACCGCCGGCTTGATGGCCCTGGTCTTTATGGGGGTTGCCGGTTTTTAGGCCCCGCTGGGCAAGCGGTCAGGGGGCACCGCATCTTGCGGCGATCGGGCCGGCTCACGTACTGGCGTACGCGTCGCCGTCCCGCTTGCCGCAACCTGCGGCACCCCGTGACCGCTTGCTTCCGGTTGGGTTCCGTGATCAATTGCCTCGTCGGCTGTTAAGAAACAAGAAACGCAGGAAACATGGCTGAGATTCTGACCGCGATCATCTCCTACCTGGCGATCCAGTTCTTTCTGGTCGGGGTAATTGTCGCGGCTCGTAAAAACCTGGTGCCGGCCGGGGATGTCACCATCCTGGTCAACGGCGAAAAAAAGCTGGCCGCCAAACCCGGCGGCAAGCTGCTGGGCAGCCTGGCCGAGCACGGCATCTTTCTCTCTTCGGCCTGCGGCGGCAAAGGCAGTTGCGGCCTGTGTCTGGTTACGGTCAAAAGCGGCGGCGGCGCCATTCTGCCCAGCGAGCGTTCCCTGATTAACACCAAAGAGGCCCGGGCGGGCGTGCGCCTCTCCTGCATGGTATCGGTAAAAAGGGACCTGGAGATCGTGGTCCCCGGCGAGATGCTGGAGGCCAGAAAATGGCATTGCGTGGTGGAATCCAATAAGCAGATCGCCACTTTCATTAAAGAGCTGGTGTTGCGGTTGCCGCCCGAGGAAGATGTCGATTTCAAGCCCGGTGGTTTTATCCAGATCGAGATTCCGCCCCATGTTTTGGAGTACAGCGGTTTTGAGGTTGACGAAAGGTTTATGGGCGACTGGACCAAGTTTCGTCTGTTCCAGTACAAGTCCGAGGTTGAAAGTCCGGTTACCCGGGCCTACTCGATGGCCAACTATCCGGGCGAGAAGGGGATCTTGAAGCTCAATGTCCGGCTGGCCACCCCGCCGCTGACGGAACAGGAGGCCAGCCGGCTGCCGCCGGGCAAGGCCTCATCCTACATCTTCAACCTGAAACCCGGCGATGAGGTCACTGTTTCCGGGCCATATGGCGAATTTTTTATCCAGGAGGGCGAGCAGGAGATGATCTACATCGGGGCGGGAGCCGGCATGGCACCGCTGCGCAGCCATATATTCGAATTGTTCAAGGCCCGGAAAACCAAGCGCAAGGTTTCATTCTGGTACGGCGGCCGCAACCTGCGGGAGGTTTTTTACCGGGAGGAGTTTGAGGAGCTGGCCCGCGAGTTTCCCAATTTTTCTTTTCACCTCTCCCTCTCCCGGCCCTGTCCCGATGGCGAATGGGATGGGCATGTCGGCCATATTACCAAGGTATTGTACGAAAATTACCTGAAAGACCACGAGGCTCCGGAAGATATCCAATATTATGTCTGCGGGCCGACGCCGATGGTCAAGTCTCTGCTTGAGATACTGGCTGATCTAGGGGTGGAGAGAGAGAATATCTTTTTTGATGATTTCGGCGACTAACGGCAGAATTCAATGACCAAAACTTTTTTACTGACCTTCGGCATCACACTCCTGGTGGTTGGGCTTTTTATCCTGCTGCTCAACTACTGCCGGCGGCGATTACGCAATACTCCCCACGGGCTGACCGGAATCTGCCACAAAGACGGCGGCAGAATCTGCTCTTCCTGCGCCACCGCCTACAGGAAAGAAAAGCCGGGTCGCGATGAAAGCTAAGCCCTCTGGAGAAAATTGGGGTCAGACACCCATTTTTCTCTATGATTGCTTTTTAAAAGTAAAATGGGTGGCAAAAATGGGTGTCTGACCCCAATTTTAGGAGGGAGGGGGCGACATGGAAGCACTGATTTCGGGGTTCTTGATCTGGATCTGCCTGCAAATCGGCTGTGAGCCCCCGCCGCCACCCGCCATTAATTGGTTTCGCAGCAAGCCCTGGCGGAACGTTTCTATGGCGCCAAACCACCGACTCAGGCCTATGTCTGCGGGCTCTACGACGACGAGACGCAGACTATTTTTTTGCCTGATGAATGCTGCCCCGACGATCTGCTTAACCAAAGCACCCTGCTGCATGAACTGGTCCACCACGTGCAGGAGGCCACCGGCATGGTTTACCCGTGCTCGGCGGCCCGCGAGCGCCTGGCCTACGAACAAAAAATTGGGGTCAGACACCCATTTTTCTTTTGGGAAGAAAAATGGGTGTCTGACCCCAATTTTGCGTACTGGTCGGGATGAGAGGATTTGAACCTCCGGCCCCTTGAACCCCATTCAAGTGCGCTACCAGGCTGCGCTACATCCCGAAATTCCGTGCAAGGAAAAAGAGAATTTACCGGCCCGGCGGGCCGCTGTCAAGGAGGAATCGGTCAGCGCTGCTCCAATATCTTCTTCAGGGTCAGCAATTCTTCCTTGATCCCGCTGAAGATGGTGGCGGCCTTAGCCTGGTCGCCTGCGGCGGAAGGAGTTGCGGCGGCCGCCGGTTTGGCCGGGGAAGGAGGCTCCGGAGCCGGCCGGGGGCGGCGCCGTTCGGCGGCCAGGAGCTTTTTGGCCCCGCTGATCGTAAAACCCTCCTCCTTGAGGAGCCGCTTGATCCGCAGGATATTTTCCACATCTTCGCGGCGATAGAGACGTTGCCGGGAGTGAGCCCGCTGGGGGCTGAGAATTTTAAACTCCGACTCCCAGTAGCGCAGGACGTGCTGCTTGACTCCGGTGATATCGCAAACTTCACCGATCTTGAAATAAAGCTTGTCTGGTATTGCGGTTTCCTTGTTCAAGGATCAGCTCACGGCAGAATTCGCGGTTGGATGCTCCACCGGTCCGCAGCGGCCTTATTTGCCGTTGATCCGCTCCCGGACGATCTTGCTGGGGCGAAAGGAAATCATGCTGCGCTTGGTGATTTCCATGGGATCGCCGGTCCGGGGATTGCGGCCCTGGCGCGGAGACTTACGGCGCACGTTAAAGGTGCCGAACTGGACCAGTTTGATGGACTCTTCGGCCAGCAGAGTTTCCTTCAGGCGGTCAAAAACGATATCCACCAGGTCGGCGGCGCTGCGCTGCGAAAAGCCCATTTTTTCGTTGATCGCCTTGGCCAGATCTTTGCGGGTCAGGTTTGCTCGGTTCATCTTTCTAGGCCTCTCGTAGTTGACCGTGGAAGCGCTTCTCCAGCAGATCGATGATCCTGCCGTGCACCACTCCCACTTTTTTATCATTCAGGGTCTGTTCGGCATCGCGGTAATGAATGGCAAAAGCGACGCTTTTCCTCCCCCCCCCAATATTCTTACCCCGATAAACATCAAATATTTCTACCCGATCCAGCAGTTTGCCACCGGCCTCGCGGATCGCCGCCAGCATATCCCCGGCCGCGACCTCTTCCGGCACCAGCATGGCCAGATCCCACTTGACCGCCGGGAACCGGGGCAAGGAACTGAAGCTCGGCCGGGCCGCGGCCAGAGCGTTGAGCAGGGACATGCTTATATCAAGATAAAAGACTTCCTGCTTGATGCCAAATGCTTTTAATACGGAAGTGCTAAATTTTCCGCATTCCCCGTAAGATTGCTCGCCCTTGCTCTCCGTCAGCACCAGGTGACAGCCCGGCTCGGCATAGGGGGGTGTCTCGGCGGCGCTGGTCAGCTCCAGGCAGTCGAAGGCCAGGCCGGCCAGCAGTTCTTCCAGGGCGCCCTTGATGTCATAAAAATCGACCGGCGTTTCGCCCTCCCAGAGCAGGGGGGCGCCGGGGTGGCGGCGGCCGCTGAAGACCGCGGCCAGCCGCTCCTCTTCCCGGGGCAGCTCAGCGCCCTCAGGGAAGAAAACCTTGCCCAGTTCAAAGAGCCGCAGGTCGGTGGACTGGTGATTGATGTTGTGGCGGGCATTTTCCAGCAGGCCCGGCAGCAGGGTGGTCCGCATCACGCACTGTTCCTCGCTCAAGGGGTTGAGCAGGGCCAGGGAGCGGCGGCGGGAATCGTGGTCGGGCAAGCCCAGGGCTTCACCATGGGCCGGATTGACAAAGCTGTAATTTATGGCCTCAAAGCAACCGGCGGCCAGCATCAGAGCCCGCGCCTTTTCCCGGCGGCCGGCAGCGGCATCCAGGGGCGGCAAGGTCATCTCCACCTGGGGCATGCTGGTGGGAATCCGGTCATAACCGATCAGGCGGGCTACTTCTTCGATCAAATCGATTTCCCGCTCCAGGTCCACCCGGAACGAGGGCGGGACGATGCGCAGGGTCTGCTCATCGAGGCGCTCGCCGGTGATCTCGATCCCGGCCAGGACCTTTTCCACCGTGGCCAGATCAAGGCTGGTTCCCAGCAGGTCGTTGATCCGGGCCAGGCGCAGGGTCAGCACCGGCGGCTCGGGTACTCCCTCGCGATAATCGATCCCGCCTGCCACCACCTCGCCGCCGGCCAACTCCCGCATCAGCCGCAGGGCCCGTTCCATGGCCAGGGGGGCGGCCTGGGGATCCACGCCCCGTTCAAAGCGGTAGGAGGAGTCGGTGGCCAATTTCAGGGCGGCAGCCGTGCGTCGCACGCTTTTGGCCTCGAAACAGGCGCTTTCCAGGAGAATATTGACGGTCTCGGGGCTGACCTCGGAGCTGGCGCCACCCATGATCCCGGCAATGGCCACCGCCTTTTCGGCATCGGCGATCACCAGCATTTCCGGATCCAGTTGGCGCTCGCCCCCGTCCAGGGTGGTCATTTTCTCCCCGGGGGCGGCCCGGCGCACCCGGATCCGGCCGCCGGCCAGGCGGTCGAAATCAAAGGCGTGCATGGGCTGGCCGTATTCCATCATCACCAGGTTGGTGACATCGACCACGTTATTGATGGGCCGCAACCCCACCGCCAGCAGGCGCTGGCGCAGCCAGCGGGGCGACGGGGCGATGCGGACCCCGCGGAGCAGCCGGGCCGCGTAGCGATGGCAATCGGGCGCTTCCACCGACACCGAGAAAGGCAGCTCGCCAGCGGTCAGCTCGGGGGCTTCCGCAACCGGCTTAGTCAGCGGCAGGCCGCTGAAGCCGGCAACCTCGCGGGCCAGGCCGATAACCCCGGTGCAATCGGGACGATTGGGCGTCAGGTCCACCTCGATCATGGTGTCGGCCAGCCCCAGGGCTTCGCGCAGGGGCGCTCCGGGCCGCAGGCCGGGAAATTCGGCCGGGTCGAGATCCATGATCCCGCCGCTTACCGTCCCTTCGGGGGCCAGGCCCAGTTCCTGCTCGGAACAGAGCATGCCTTCGGAAAGCTCGCCGCGAATCTTGCTGGAGCGGATTTTCAGCCCGCCGGGCAGCACGGTGCCGGGCACCACCAGGGCCGCGAACATGCCGGCCCGGACATTGGGCGCCCCACAAACCACCCGGCGCAAATCAGTGCTGCCGTCCTCGACCTCGCAGAGGGTCAGGCGGTCGGCGTTGGGATGGGGCCGCACCGCCGCCACCCGGGCGATTACAACCTCGTCCAGGCCGGGATAAAGGGGCTCCACCGCGTCCACCTCCAGCCCGAGCAAAGTCAGGCGGGCGGCGATTTCCTCCGGGGGGAGTTCGACGGCCACATATTCGCGCAACCAGTTATAAGTAAATTTCATAGTTTTCAGAGGACAGAGGACAGAGGACAGAGGACAGAGGACAGAAGATGGCGGCCATGACGCGCCGGCGGGAAAATGGTCGCAGCATTTCCCCTTTCGACTTTCGTGTTATGGCTTCATCCTCGATCCCTGGTCCTCGCTCCACCGACCTCTGCCCTTCGTCCTCCGTAATCTGACCTCTGTCTTCTGTCTTCTGGTCTTCTGGATCAGAACTGGCGCAGGAAGCGCAGGTCGTTTTCGTAGAAAAGCCGGATATCGTTGATCCCGTAGCGCAGCATGGCAATCCGCTCGATGCCGAGGCCGAAGGCGAAGCCGCTGTATTCCTCCGGGTCGTAGCCGACCTTGGCGAAAACTTCGGGATCGATCAGGCCGGCGCCCAGGATCTCGAGCCAGCCGGTCTGCTTGCAGACCCGGCAGCCCTTGCCGCCGCAGATCACGCAGCCGATATCCACCTCGGCGCTGGGCTCGGTAAAGGGGAAGAAGCTGGGCCGGAAGCGGATGGGGGTGGCGGCGTCGAACATCCGGGCGATGAAAACCGACAGCACGCCCTTGAGATCGGCGAAGGAAACCTTGCGGTCGACCAGAAAACCCTCCACCTGGTTAAACATCGGGGTGTGGGTGATATCGGAATCGCAACGGTAAACCTTGCCCGGGGCGATTATCCGCAGGGGCGGCTGGGCCTGTTCCATGGCCCGGATCTGCATGGGCGAAGTGTGGGTCCGGAGCAGGCAGCCTGCATCGACGTAAAAGGTGTCGTGCATGGCCCGGGCCGGATGGTGGGGCGGGATATTGAGGGCCTCGAAATTGTAGAAATCGGTTTCCACGTCCGGGCCTTCGGCCACCGAGAAACCCATGCCGACAAAGATCGCGCAGACCTCGGCCATGACCTGGGTAACGGGATGGAGCCGCCCGGCGGGATAACGCCGGCCGGGCAGGGACGGATCGAGCCGCTGGGCCGCCGCCGGGCCGCCGGCCAGTTCTTCCCGGCGGGCGGCGAAGGCGCTTTCCAGCGTCGCCTTGATCTCGTTGGCCAGTTTGCCCAGCCGGGGCCGCTGGTCGGCGGGAGCCTGGCCCAGGCCGCGCATCAGGGTGGTGAAACGGCCCTTGCGTCCCAAATATTCGACCCGGAAGGGCTCGAGCCCATCCGGGTGCGAAATTCCCGCCAGGGCCGCTTCGGCCTCGGCGCGCAAGCGCTGGAGTTCCTCTTCCATCCTTGCGTGAACCTTAATTGCTCTGGGAAGACTGTACCACGGCGGCGAAACCGGCCGGGTCCATGATGGCCAGGTTGGCCAGCACCTTGCGGTCGAGATCCACTCCGGCTTTCTTCAGACCGCCCATCAGACGGCTGTAGGTGGTGCCGTGCTCGTGGGCGGCGGCGCCGATCCGAACGATCCAGAGGCTGCGGAAATCGCGCTTCTTCTGGCGCCGGTCACGATAGGCGTAAACCAAGGCGCGATCCACCGCCTCGGAGGCGCTGCGGATCTGACGACTACGACCACCGACATAACCGCTGGCCTGCTTGAGAATTCTTTTGCGGCGCCGACGCGCCTTGAAACCACGGGCTACCCTGGGCATGACTGCTCTCCTTACAGATAGGGAATCAAACGTTTGATGCCGGGAGCGTTGGTGGCATCCACCAAGGTTCCCTGCCGCAGCGAACGTTTTCTTTTCGTTGATTTTTTGGTGAGGATGTGGCTGGTGAAGGCTTTGCGCCGGGCCACCTTGCCGGTCCCCGTGCACTTGAAGCGCTTGGCCGCTCCCCGGTTGGTTTTCATCTTAGGCATGACGTGCTCCTTTTTTTTAAGGACCAGGGACAAGGATCAAGGGCAAGGGGATAACAACACCCGCTTGCAGCCCCGTTTCCTGCACCCCGGCCCTTGAATCTTGGACCTTGAACCTATTTCGGACCGACCAGCATGGTCATCTGCCGCCCTTCCATCTTGGGCGCCTGCAGGATGACCCCGTCTTCGGTCAATTCTCCCGCCACCTTGTTGAGGGTCTCGATCCCCAGGGTGTCGGCGTAAACTATTTCCCGGCCGCGGAAGCGCAGGGTCACCTTGACCTTGTTCTTCTGCTGGAGGAATTTCCTGATATTTTTAACCTTGAAATCAAGGTCGTGTTTTTCGGTCTTGGGGCGCAGCTTGATCTCCTTGACCTCGACCACCACCTGTTTTTTCTTGGCTTCCTGCTGCTTCTTGCTCATTTCATAGCGGTATTTGCCGTAATCCATGATCCGGCAAACCGGCGGCTTGGCGGTGGGAGAAACCTCCACCAGGTCCAGCCCGCTCTCTTCCGCCTTGAACAAGGCTTCCCGTGGAGACATGATGCCCAACTGGTTGCCCTCGGCATCGATGAGCCGTACTTCATCGCAGCGAATCTGCTGATTGATCCGCGCCCGGACTTCTTTTTGCTCCGGATCCTTCCTTTTGCCCTTAATGATACCCGGCCTCCTGTTTCAAGTGGCTATAATACGACGGCGGGAACGCCTGGGGCCGGCCCGGCTGCCTGCCCTGGCCCCGCTGGCTTTTCCGTTTACCTTTTTCAACACAAAAGGGGATATATACCATACTCGCGGGGAATTGCGCCAATAAATTCTTTGGGGCGCTAAGTGCTCCGCTCGCCTTTGGCGGCCGCCACCAGGGCGGCGAATTCGCTCACCGGCATCGGCGGCAGGTTTTCGCCGTCGCGGCGCCGGACGGTCACCAGGCCGCTTTCCGCCTCCTTGTCGCCGACAATCAGCATGTAGGGAATCTTCTGCAACTGGGCTTCGCGGATCTTGTAGTTGAGCTTCTCGTTGCGAATATCCTTCTCCACCCGCACCCCCGCCCGGCGCAGCTCTTCGTAAACTTTTTCAGCGTAGGCGAGCTGAGCGTCGGTGATATTGCAGATCCGGGCCTGGACCGGGGCCAGCCAGACCGGGAAGGCCCCGGCGTAATGCTCGATCAGCACCCCGAAAAAGCGTTCCAGCGAACCCATCAGGGCCCGGTGAATCATGATGGGCTGGTGCTCGGCGCCGTCATCTCCGGTGTAGCCCAGAGCGAAGCGCTCGGGCAGGTTGAAATCCACCTGGATGGTGGAACACTGCCAGGCCCGGCCCAGCACGTCCTTGATTTTGATGTCGATCTTGGGGCCGTAGAACACCCCCTCGCCGGGGTCGATGCTGTAGCTCAGCCCTTTCTTTTCCAGGGCGATTTTCAGGGCCTCGGTGGCCTGATCCCAGTGGGCGTCGCTGCCGACGTATTTCTCCGGCCGGGTGGAAAGATAAATATCGTAGTCGGCAAAACCGAAGGCCTTGAGAATATGCAGGTTGAGATCGAGGATCCGGAAGATTTCCTCCTCCAGGTGATCGGGCCGGCAAAAGATATGGGCGTCATCCTGGGTAAAGCCCCGGACCCGCATCAGGCCGTGCAGGGCGCCGGTCTTCTCGAAGCGATAAACCGTGCCCAGCTCGCACCAGCGCACCGGAAATTCCCGGTAGCTGCGCTTGCGGCTCTTGTAGATGGCGATATGGAAGGGGCAGTTCATCGGCTTGAGCTGGTACTGAACCTCCTCGACCTCCATGGGGGCGTACATGTTTTCGCTGTAAAAGTCGAGATGGCCGCTGGTCCCCCACAACTCGCGGCGGGCGATATGGGGGGTGTAAAGCAGCTCGTAACCGTGGCGGTAGTGCTCCTCGCGCCAGTAATCCTCGATGATCCGCCGCAAGAGCGCCCCCTTGGGCTGCCAGAGGATCAGGCCCGGCCCGATCTGGTCGTTGATGGTGAAGAGCTCCAGCTCCCGGCCCAGCTTGCGGTGGTCGCGCTTCTTGGCCTCCTCCAGTTTTTCGAGGTAGGCTCGCAGTTCCTTCTTGTCGAAGAAGGCGGTGCCGTAGATCCGCTGCAGCATCCGGTTCTTTTCATCGCCGCGCCAGTAGGCGCCGGCCAGGCGGGTCAGCTTGACCGCCTTGAGCCAGCCGGTGGAGGGCAGATGGGGTCCCCGGCAGAGATCGACGAAATTGCCCTGGCGATAGAGGGAAACCCGGTCGGCCTCGATCTCGGCGAGCAATTCCACCTTGTATCGCTGGCCCTGGCGCTGGAAAAAGTCGACGGCCGCGGCCCGGTCCATTTCCTCGCGGGTGAAGGGGCGGTCGGCGGCGACGATTTCCGCCATCCGGGCCTCGATTTTTTCGAGGTCTTCCGGGGTGAAGGGCTGGTCGCGGTCGAAATCGTAATAAAAACCGTCGGCGGTGGCCGGACCGATGGTGACCTGGACATCCTCGCCGAAGAGTTCCAGCACCGCCTCGGCCATAACATGGGCGGCGCTGTGGCGCAGCAGGTCCAGGGCCTCGGGGCTTTCCGGGGTCACCGGACTGACCTCGCCGCCGGCGGCCAGGGGAGCGCCCAGGTCCACCAGGGTCTCGCCCACCCGCAAAGCCAGGGCCCGCTTGCGCACCTTGTTGGAGAACATCTCCTTGAGGACTTCGGCGGCGGTGATCCCGGCGGGAAAGTTTCGGCTCTGGTCGGCGTTGGTCAGGGTGATTTCAGTCATGGTCGTCTGTGAAAACCGGTAAACGTTCAGCCGCGCCGCACCGGCGGCAGACCCGGGGGCCACAAGCCCCCGGTCCGGAGCAATGCTGAACGGCTACAAAAACGAAGCTTCGCAAGGCGGTTTCCAGCCGAACTGGATTCCTTGCGAAGCCCCGGTGAGTTACTGGTAGGCACGGGCGGGATTGAACCGCCGACTTCTACCGTGTCAAGGTAGCGCTCTCCCACTGAGCTACGCGCCTGCTCTGGTAAACTTGCGCCAGCACCGCATCTTCGGGCGATCAGCCCCCGCGGCATACTGAAGTATAGCCGCGGGGGCTGCTTGCCCGAACCTGCGGCACTGGCGCAAGTTTACCTGGTTTCCCCGGTTGGAGAATGGGGATGCTTTGAAACGGAAAGGAATTACCAATTACCTGGTTCGCTGTCAAGGGGAAATCGGGGAAATCTCCATCAACCCCCGCCAGCCGACCAACAAGCAATAGCTTGCTGGTTGTTCGGCCAAGCCAGGGCCGGTAAACGTGCGGCAGTGCCGCAGATTTGGGCAAGCGCCGGCGGCGGCACCGTTCATTGTCGTTTATGCATATATAAGTGCTAAATATAGCGTAATCACTTGAATTTATGCGAAAAAACCAAGCAACCTGGACAATCAGTTTTGAAGGATTGAACCAGCCAGGGCCAGTAAACGTGCGGCAGTGCCGCAGATTTGGGCAAGCGGAACGGCGCCGCGTACTTCGGTACGCAAGCCGGGCCGATCGCCCAAAGATGTGGTGCTGCCGCACGTTTACTGGTCCTGGCGGGAGGTGATGGCGCGGGTCAGGGTGAGCTCGTCGGCGTGCTTGATGTCCATGCCCATGGGGATGCCGTAGGCCAGGCGGGTTACCCGGACCTTGCAGTTGGCGTGGAGGTGGCGGATCAGGTAGGCGGCGGTGGCCTCCCCCGGGACCGTCGAGCTGGTGGCGATCAGCACTTCGCGGACCTGCTCGCGGCGGATTCGCGCCACCAGCAGGTCCAGTTTCAACTCCTGGGGGCCGATGCCGTCCATGGGCGAAAGGACCCCGTGGAGGATATGGTACTTGCCTTTGAAGCAGGAGGTTTTTTCAATGGCGATGAGATCACCCGGCTCCTCGACCACGCAGACCAGGCCGGGGTCCCGGCCGGGGTTGCGGCAGATCTGGCAGGGATCCTCCTCGGAAAAGGCAAAGCAGGTGGAGCAGAGGGTGATCAGCTCGTGCAGTTCGGTCAGGCTTTTGGCCAGGCCCCGGGCCTCCACCGCCGGCCGGCGCAGCAGATGCAGGGCCAGCCGGGTCGCCGTCTTGCGGCCGATGCCGGGCAGGCGGCTCAAATCGGCAATCAGACGGGCCAGAGCGGGAGGGATGACATTCATCGGGAGCGCGGCTTAAAAAAGACCGGGGATATTCATGCCGCCGGTGAGCTTGCCCATCTCGACCTTGATCATCTCCTGGGCCCGGTTCATGGCGTCGTTGACCGCCGCCACCACCAGGTCGCGCAGCATCTCCGGATCATCGGGGTTGATCACCTCTTTTTCGATCCTGAGATCGACCAACTGGTGGCGGCCGTTGACGGTGGCCTGAACCATGCCCCCACCCACGCTGGAAGAGACCGTGCGCTCGGCCAGTTCGGCCTGCAGCGCGGTCATTTTCTGCTGGAATTCCTGGGCCTGCCTCATAATCTGGTTCATATCCATATAAAAACCTCCTCTGCGTTGGTCGGCTTCAACCGGCGGTCCTGCCGGTTATCCGAAGCCGGGGCGGGAGCTGGCCGACCGCCAAGATTTAGGGCGGAATTTTTTGGCTTTGCGGGGACCGGACCCCACAAGGCGGAGCCGGCACAGGCTTGGCCAACCCCGGGTCGGGGTGGCGACCCGGAGTTACTTATTGGCGGTGCGAATGCCGGCGATATCGCCGTTGAAGAGCTCAACCACCGTCTGAACCAGGGGATCGTTGGCCAGGGCCCGGCGTTCTTCCTGGGGCACCCCCTCGCCATCCACCGCCAGGGTCCCGCCGCCCCGGATCCGCAAGCGGATGGTCAATTCCTGCTGGAAATAATCCTGGGCGAACTCGGTCAGCAGGCGACTGTTTTCCGGCTCCTCGAGCAGCTTGCAGTCGGACAGATCATCATAGCGCACCACCAGTTCACCGCCTTCTTCCCGCGCCCCGGCAGCCATATCGAGAACCGGGGCCATCCAGACCTTGCGCTGGCGGACATAGTTGACAAAACCATCCCAGTCCGGCCGCAAATCCCGGCCCGGGGCCGCTTTGGGCTCCCCGCCGGCCGCGGCCGCTGCTGCTTCAGGCGGGGCGGCGTCAGGGCCCGGGGTGGATGCCGCCGGCCTGCTTGAAGCGGCCGAGGATGGCGACCGAACCCCGGCCGGGGCCGAGCCGGCCTTTGGGGCTGAAGAACCGCCAACCGGTTCCCGGCGCTCAGGCTTTGTCGACCGGGATGGCGGCGGTTTTTTGCCGGCGCCGACAGCTTCACGCCCCGCCGGGGCCGGCGGGGGCCCTTCAGGCCCGGTGTGCTGG
>NZ_JBIPKI010000013.1:0-48234 GCF_044068515.1 Desulfurivibrio nitratireducens | reverse complement strand
ACGCCCCCCGAAGCCAAGCCAGCACAGGGAGCGGGGCCGCACACGAACCACGAGAAAATAATACCACGGGCGGGCCGCTTCTGCAAGCGGCGCTTGCCATTGCCCGGCGGCGTCCTGTTTTCCCCTGCAACATCGAGAAGCGCCCCCTCGTTGACGGCGGATTCAAGGCCGCAACCACCGACCCGGCCACGATTGAAAAATGGTGGACGGATCACCCCAACGCCTTGATTGGATCACCCACCGGCGGGAACCATTTTGTTCTGGACATTGACTTGCCCCACGGCCCGGCAGCCCTGGAAGCATTGGAAGCGGAGCATGGGCCGCTACCTGTCACCCTGGAACAGAAAACCGGTGGCGGTGGGCGGCAGCTCTTTTTCAAGATGCCCCCCGGTGCCGACATTCGCAATTCAACAAGCAAGATCGGCCCCGGCTTGGATATTCGCGCGAATGGTGGATATTCGATTCTGCCCCCTTCCCCGCACAAGAGCGGCGGGCGCTACGAATGGAAGAACAAGGAACAGATGGCAGATGCCCCGGCCTGGCTGGTTGAAGCAGTATCAAAAAAGCCGGATAAAGCCACCGGGACGGCCACCGGGACAGGGCTTGACCCCTACGCGGAAAAGGCTTTTCGTGATGCCCTGGGCGCGGTGATGACTGCCCCGGAGGGGACACGGAATGCTGAATTGAACCGGCAGGCCCACGGCTTATACGGGTTGGCCCTGGCTGGCCGATTGAATGAGCAGGAAATCACCCGGCAGCTTGAGGTGGCAGGATCGGCGGCCGGGCTATCCGGTAACGAGATTGCGGCCACCCTGGCAAGCGCCCAAAAAGCGGCGCAACCGCGAGAGGCAAAACAAACCGGGAACACCGGGAACACCGGGGACAGCCTAGAGCGGCAAGGGGTTAAAGCGTCCCCGGTACGGAAAAAACAACCGGGAACACCGGGGACGGATGCCCGGTTCACGGTTAGCAGCTCCGGCGTTTACCACAAGTCAGACGAACCAGACGCGGCCCCGCTTTGGATCAGCGCCCCGCTCCACGTTCGAGCAATGACCCGGAACGAGCATGGCGAATCATGGGGCCGACTGCTGGAGTTTACAGACCCGGACGGGCGGCGGCATGACTGGGCTTGTCCCCTGGAACTGCTGGCCGGTGATGGGCTAGAGTTTCGAAAGGTTTTGATGGCCCAAGGGTTGCGCGTGGCCCCCGGCAGCAAGGCCCGGCAACTGCTGGCCCACTACGTACAAATCGCCCCGACGGATGCCCGCTGTTTGTGTACCGACCGGCCAGGGTGGCACGGCGCCGCTTATGTCCTACCGGGGCAAACCATCGGAGAGCAACCAGGGGAGCGCGTCCTGTTGCAAACCACCGGCGAACCGCCCCGGCTGCGGCAAGCTGGCACGGTGGAAGGGTGGCGGGAAAACCTGGCGAGGTACTGCGTCGGCAACACCCGGCTGGTGGTGGCCGTTTCGGCGTCCTTTGCGGCCCCGCTGCTGAACCTGACCGGCGACGAATCCGGCGGCCTGAATCTGGTTGGCAGCAGCAGCACCGGAAAAACCACGGCCCTGAGAGTGGCGGCTACCGTATGGGGCGGCCCGGATTATGTGAACCGCTGGCGAGCAACTGACAACGGGCTTGAAGCGGTGGCGGCTGTTCACAATGACGGCCTTTTGATTCTGGACGAACTGGCACAGATCGACCCCCGGCGGGCCGGTGAAGTTGCCTATATGCTGGCAAACGGCACGGGCAAACACCGGGCGCGGCGGGACGGAATGGCCCGGACGGCGGCAACGTGGCGCCTGCTGTTTTTGTCGGCCGGTGAGGTTGGCTTGGCGGATCACATGATGGAGGCCGGGCGGCGTGTCAAGGCAGGCCAGGAGGTGAGGCTTGCCGATATTCCGGCGGATGCTGGCGCGGGTTTTGGGCTTTTCGAGGAATTGCACGGGTTCACTTCCGCCGGAGCTTTTGCGGATCACCTGGCAGAGCAGGCCGGGAAACACCACGGGACCGCGATCATTGACCACCTGGCCCGCCTGACAAAAATAGACCCCGCACAAATCAAGGCAGCTTTCGACCACCTGCGGGCCGATTTTATCAGCGAGAACGTCCCGGCCGATGCAGACGGCCAGGCCCGGCGGGTGGCAGCCCGGCTGGCCCTTATTGCGGCCGGTGGTGAGCTGGCGCAACCAACAACCGGATGGCCCAAGGGCGAAGCAATCAAAGGCGCGGCGGCGTGTTTCGCTGCGTGGCTGAACCGACGAGGCGGAGCCGGGAGCCAGGAAGAGGCGGCGGCCCTTTCTCAGGTGCGCCACTTCATCGAATCCCACGGCGAAAGCCGATTCAAAGACCTGGACGGCCACGACGGCCGAACCATCCACCAGCGGGCCGGTTATCGCCGAACCACGGAAAGCGGGACAGAGTTTCACGTTTTGCCGGAAGTGTTCAAGCGCGAGTTGTGCGCCGGGATGGATCACCGCGCGGTTGCTAGGATTTTGAGAGAGCGCGGCCACCTAAGAACCGAGGCCCCCGACCGGCTGACCATGAAGACCCGCAACGGCCGGGTTTACATCATAGGAGGGCTTACTGATGAAAGCTGATTACTTCGGCGAAATCTTGGCGGCCGTCCCCGGTGTCCCCGGTAGCGCAAAACCAACCGGGGACGGGGAAAAGCCGCATGGTTCTAAGGTGTCCCCGGTGTCCCCGGTGTCCCCGGTTCAAAAGACAACAACCGGACGGACGGCCAGCGGCTACGGCTGCGGACGATGCGGCGCAAACCTTTACCACGACACCCCGAAAGGCTGGAAGTGTTCCGGCTGCGGCAAAGTGTTTGCGATTATCGGCGGCAGTAGAGGACCCCGGGTGCAAATACACTAAAGAGGATAGGCCATGAAATTAACACCGATTAAGGCAATCCGGCGGAAGTGCCTGGACTGCTCCGGCGGGCAACCCCTCGAAGCGCGGCTCTGCCCTGTAGCAAGCTGCCCCATTTGGCCGTATCGGATGGGGAAGCGTCCGAAAGCATGTGGAACACCCAGAATCCAAAAAAATGTGAGGTAGCCCCCGGTTTTTGAGCAGGAAAAGGCCATTGATACAGGCCGTGAGCCATCAAGCAGGGGGAACATCATAATTTGGTCCAGGAGGACCGAAACCAGTTGAGGAGTACAGAATGAAAACGAGACAAACAGACTGGAAAGCGGTTGAGAAGGATTACCGGGCCGGAGCTCTGCCTCTGCGGGAGATCGGCCGGCGCCATGGCACGAGCCACACGGCGGTGAGGTTGAGAGCCAAAGCGGCGGGATGGAAGCGGGAGGAGGGGAATGTCACGAGTACGCGCGCGCGTGAGGCCAGGGGGGGATTGCCCGATTTTTCTGAAGTCCAACGCGAGGCCAAGGCCGACGAGCCGGAGCAAGGCTCGGAAGACCGGCCGGCCAAAGATGCAGACAAAGGTTCGGTGGAAGTAGCCCGGACCGAACAGGCTAAGGCGGAGGCCGCAGCGGAACGCCACCGGGCACAGCTCCACCATTTCCAGGAGATGATTGCCGGCATGGAACAGCGCCTGGACCAAATCAAAGGCCGGCAGGTGGAACTGGCGCAGCAGATTCCAGACATGCTGGCCCAGGTCCTGCTCGGCAATACTGAGCGGAAAGACCTGAATACGCTGCGGATGGAATCGGGCGAAAACAAGTTTCTGCTTGCCAACCTGCCGCATGCGATTGCCTTGATCCGGGAAAAGGAAGCGGCCGCCCGCGGCGAAACCAGCCGTTTTGCCGCCCTGGCGGAGCAATGGAAACACTGGCCGGCTTTTGAAAAACTGGCCCACCGGCACATTTCATCGGGCCAAGCCCCGGAATCAACAGAGGAAGATCGGAGTTTGAGATACGCCGCAAACCTGGCTGGAGCAATGCACCAAGTCAACGACCTGATGCATGCCTTAGCAAACTACGACCTGGAGTGTCGGACTCGTCGTGGTCCGTTTGTGTTTGAGTTGAAGCCGCCGGCTACGGTGGAATAACATCCAACCAACAGAGGGAGAAATAAAGATGGAAGAAAAAACGAAAGATCAGCCGGCAGAAACTTCGCGGGCCATTCGTCATGGCAACCTCAAGCGGGACTGGCCGATGGTCCGGCCCGGCTTAGAAAAGTTCAAGGAGCGTTTCGGGGAAGAATGGCTGCCTGAGGATATTTACCGCTTGGTCAAAACCGGGCGGGCTTCCCTGTATGTCAGCGACCAGGCGTTTGCTGTTCTGCAACCGATCGCCGATGAGTTCACCCGTCAACCCGCTTACCATCAACGATTCTCACTTCTTTTGCGTCCAGCTTGCAGGACTCCCAATTTATCCCCCTTTCCTCTTCCTCCGGCGCCCAATTGCGCAATCGCTCGGGCCAAAGCGTATGCCCCAGCAGGTGAGAGATAAGCAGCTCCCGGACAAAGGTGGAAAGTGCAATGTCCGTCTTTCCAGCTAATTCCTTGAGGTCGTTTTTGATCTTCTCGGGGAGAAATAGCTTTATTGGGACAATATTCTTTCCCATACCAGGTACTACATCGGTGGCGGGGGATCTTGAATACATTACAGGCCGGCTTCCTTCTGATTGGGGCTGATAATAAAGGCCGGTTTTTTCTCGGCGCATGCGTAGCAACTCATGTTCCCCATAGAGATAAACGGTAAGAAACTCTCGCAGATAGCAGGCCCCGGTCAGGCCGTGAAGTTCTACAACATCATCCAGCGCCTGTTTGCATCTCGTCGGTAGCCAAACCCTGAGTTGGCCGGTATTTTCATGCAGCTTGTCTATGCCGTCGCGGGTGATGATCTGCTCAAGACCAGGGGTACTATCACTGTCAGTCGAGCGCCTCGCTTTCTTTTTTATGCCAAAAAACCACACATTTATCCCTCTATCTGCAAAATTCCCCTATTCTTTGTCTTGCAGTGGGGTTCCCCCGACTGATAGGGTTATGGGAAATATCCTGATAAACTGGGATTTACAGGGCTAATTAAAGCCGTCATCACCAACTATATCAAGCAATTTCCATCATTAAATCTTAGCAGAGGAGGTCACAATGAGGCGCTTAGTTATTGTCCTGTTCGCTGTGTTGGCTTTTGCAGCCACTTCACATGCATGGAGTGGCTACGATTACGATAGAGGTAGCTATGTTGAAATTGAGAGGGGAAATCTGGTGCGACCAGGCCGGGAGATCGAGTTCTACGACTATGACTCCGGGGAATATCGCTATGGTGATGTAGAGTCAATTCGACGTTTTGGCTCATCGGTAGAAGTCGAGGTTTATGACCGAGATACAGGAGAATATCGCTTGTTCGAGATGGATGGCAGATAAAAAGATGGGTGTGCTGCACAAACAGCCCTAAAAGGGGGGGGAGTTATGACAAAGCTGATCTTGGCCATGATAATGGTGATGGCACTGGTGACGGTTTCTTGGGCAGATACTTATGTTCAAGGGTATTTCCGATCCGACGGGACTTATGTCCAGCCCCATTACCGATCATCTCCAAACCAGTACAAGTTTGACAATTACTCGAGCCAAGGCAACAGTAATCCTTACACAGGTCAGAAGGGCGAGCAGCGTCATGAGTTCAGTAATCCGCCAGGTTACAATCAGCCTTGGGGGCAAGGCACAAGAAGAAGATAGGCAAGAGGGGGCTTGCATGAAAATTATGTTCTTTGGTGCCACAATGACAGCTTTGTTATTGCTGGGAAGCGGTTTTGGACAAGGATCCATTGCTTATGGAAGTGTTTACGGAGCAGGGCTTTTGGCATGCGAGGCTTTAAGCGAAGAATCGCATGAGGACATGAATGCAGTGCACCAACTCAGATATATGTCATTATCCTGGATCCAAGGATACGCTACAGCAACCATGGCAGCAATTGAGGCAAAGGGATCTAGAGGAGGGACCATAGAAGCCATGTTTTTCTTAAAAGATTATTGCAGCGAAAACCCAACCGCTACTATTTTGGACGTGGCCAACAGGTTTGTCTGGTATTTATTGGACGCCGAATAATGGTAGTAAGCCTACAAGGAGACGACCGTGAAACAATTGATCCTATTAGCCGGGGTAGTATTGCTGGCCGGTTGCGCCACAACCGGCACAACCTGGTGGGACCACGACACCAAGAAATCTTCACAGGAATGGCACCAGGACTTGGCCCGTTGCGAAGCCATGGCGGGCTCGGCCGGTTCGGCGCAAATCTTCTACCCCACCGGCAACAACCCCGGCGCGTCCTTTGCCCAGGGCTGGAATACCGGCTCCGGCTACCAGGCGGCGGAGGCCCGGGACCGCATTATGACCAACTGCCTGCGGGGCGAAGGTTGGTATCTGGTTGAAGATTAAGCGGTATGGATAATTAGCAAGTTACCCCTGGAAAGGAGTTTACCCTCATGAGATACAAAATGCTCTGCGCCATGAGTATCTTGCTTGTTTTCATGCTTATTGCTACGGAACCAGCGAAGGCCGAAGCGAAAGAAGATTGCGAAGAACTGATTCAAGTAGCGAGAGAAGTAAGCAACCAATTGCCTCTCCAAGTGGATTACATGACAAGAATGGTTGCCATGAACGCTGTGTATTTACGTGGGCACTGTGTTGTAAGTTTCGGTTATTCGGTGGATGAAGACGCTTTAATAAAAGAGATCCAGTACTCTGTTCAATCAAGAACAGGCAGCACCCCAAGTAAGCATGAGATCATAAGGCACTTGAACTCAGAAGCAGGGAGGCAAGAACTGCGGGAGGCTGTGTTTTTAAATCTGCCACCGAACCTGCGTGAACTGGCTGAATGGCCCTTATTCATTCTACAAATGACGTACAGCTACACTGGGGCAAATATTAAGCCGTTTTTTATTGAATTGGATTGAGCTTCCCGGCAAAGAAAGCACCCATCAAGAAACGCCCATGTAAACTTGGCAAAGGAAGGCTTATAGCCGAAGACTCAAAGAATCTCTAAGGGCTTTTTCCATGCAACGTGAAAAAGTGAGGATCACATGAGCAAGCGAGTTTACCCGGGCTTGGAAAAGATCGACCAAGTGACAAGGATTCCGGCCGTCGCGGACCTGCTGACGAAGACGCTGGACGCTGTGGAGAAGAAGCAGCGGCTCCGCGTGTCCCGGAACCACAAGCCAGAGAAGAAGCAGTCCGCCGATCCAAGTCGCTTAACTCCATCCGAAATCGATTCGTTGAAGCAAGCCGCAGAATCGGCCTATCAGAGTACGCGGGAGAAGTACCCAAATATTCGCTTCGCGAAGCCTTAGCCTTCTGCAATACGCTTTCCACCGATCATCTAAAGCAGGGCCGGTTCACCGTCATGGTTGGCCGGCCTTTCTTTTTCCAGGCCTGGTGAGAGCGACCGCGGGGTAATGGTTCGTTGCATCCCTGCAGGGTGTAACCCTCGGTGTAACCTTCATTGAACCCTTCGCCGGAAACAGATCAAGGCCAAGGCAGCCGACAAGGTACGCAAGGAAGCGGTACGCAGCGGTACGCAGGGGGTACGCAGGGATTCGCCACCAGGTGCGCGCGCGATAGACTTCACCAGCGCCGCCGATGGGTGTAACTGGAAAGCCCATGTGTTGACCGGCGTGCAGCCCATGTTGTCGATTCTGGAAAGGTGTCGTTGTTTTGCAAAGCCCTTTCAGGTTTCAGCAAGTAGCGAAATTGGTTTCCACGATCTTTTGTTGTTAGGATGTGGCCGTTCCCTTCTTTTGCTTGCTGCATAGGGGTTTAGCGGTGATTGCCTCCATGCCTGGCCTGATTTATCCTACATCACTACACGCGCGCGTACGCGTACTCGTCAGCCGGGCCGATTTTATGGGAGTCACACGCGAGCAGAGACGGCACTGACACTGACAGGGGAAACGTGCGAGATTGCAGAAAGGGTTGTGAAGTTGCTGCCAGGGACACCAAAAGCGCCCATGTAAAGGTGACAGTTTCCGGTGGCCACAAGGGGCGCTCTCCGCTCTTCTGTGCGTGATTGGATGGCAGCGGACAGCGAAGTTTTCCATGCCATCGCGCGCGGGCGAGAAGAAGGGCAACAGGGCCCCGAGGAAACACCAAAGGAAACAAGCAACGCAACACCCCTACGCGGGGGTAATCACGACAAGCAGCGGTGAGCGGTATGTCTCTGTTCACGGACGTGATTACTTGGATACCTTGCTGGACACCAGCGCCCTGGGTCTACCTCTTCGGGCGGACGTGATCGTGTAAAAGCGTGGTAACCGAGTTTGGTAACCGACGCCGGTGGTAACCGACGCCCTGAGCCTACCTAAGCGGGCAGGAGGGGGCACCTCATCTTTGAGTAAAATTTGCCCCCTGGGTGGGAAATAAGGTGGGAAATAAAAAAAGGACTTACGGCATTTTCACCGTAAGTCCTTGATTTCTCTGGTGCGCCCGGCAGGATTCGAACCTGCGACCTACGGCTTAGAAGGCCGGTGCTCTATCCGGCTGAGCTACGGGCGCCTGATAAAAAAATCTTAGATACGCAACGACGTCGCCGATCCCTGGATGCAACTTGTTTTTCCCCTCGGCTTCGCCAGCGGAACTGTTGGGGGGAAAATTACGCCAAGCCCAGAGGGGAAGGTTTCGCCAGGTAAGTCGGCGGAGATCCTCTTCGCGCTCCGGGAGGCAAGAATACCGGGTTTACCGGGCCGGCGCAGCAAAAAAAAACGCCCCCGGGAGATCCGAGGGCGTTGGGGTAAACTGTTCCAACAGCTTTCTGTAGCTCATACCTCCCGGCCGATTGGTCCAGGAGAAGAAAACGGGCGCGGGTGCCGCAGATTCGAGCCAGCGCGCCGGCGCCGCGTACCTCAGTACGCAAGCCGGGGAGCTGGCTTGAAGATGTGGTGTCCGCGCCCGTTTTCTACATCATGCCGCCCATGCCGCCCATGCCGCCCATGCCGCCCGGCGGCATGCCGCCGCCGCCCTTATCCTCTTCCGGGTGTTCGGCGATCATGCATTCGGTGGTGAGCAACAGGCCGGCGACGCTGGCCGCGTTCTGCAGCGCGAAGCGGGTTACCTTGGCCGGATCGATGACCCCGGCTTCCAGCAGGTCTTCGAATTTCTCGTTGTCGGCGTTGAAGCCCTTGGCGTCCTTCATGCCCTTGACCTGCTCGACGATCACCGAGCCTTCGAGGCCGGCATTGTTGGCGATCTGGCGGACCGGCTCTTCCAGGGCCCGGGCCACGATCTTCTTGCCCAGGTCTTCTTCGTGGCTCAGCTTCAGCTCTTTGAGGGCCTTGAGGCAGCGCAGGTAAGCCACCCCGCCGCCGGGGACGATCCCTTCCTCCACCGCGGCGCGGGTCGCGTTGAGGGCGTCTTCCACCCGGGCCTTCTTTTCCTTCATCTCGACCTCGGTGGCAGCCCCGACATTGATCACGGCCACCCCGCCGATCAGCTTGGCCAGGCGCTCCTGGAGCTTCTCGCGGTCATAGTCGGAGGTGGTTTCCTCGATCTGAGCCCGGATCTGCTTGACCCGCCCTTCCAGCTTGTCCTTGTCGCCGGCGCCGTCAATGATGGTGGTGGTGTCCTTGTCGCAAACCACCCGCTTGGCCTGGCCCAGGTCGTTGATGGTGATATTTTCCAGCTTGATGCCGATGTCCTCGGATACCACCTGGCCGCCGGTCAGGATGGCGATATCCTCCAGCATCGCCTTGCGGCGGTCGCCGAAGCCGGGAGCCTTGACCGCGGCCACATTGAGGGTGCCGCGCAGCTTGTTGACCACCAGGGTGGCCAGGGCCTCGCCATCCACGTCCTCGGCGATAATGACCAGGGGCTTGCCCATCTTGGCGATCTGCTCGAGAATGGGCAACATGTCCTTCATGTTGCTGATTTTTTTCTCGTTGATCAGGATGAAGGGCTCCTCGAGGTTGACTTCCATCTTCTCGGGATCGGTGACGAAATAGGGAGAGAGGTAACCCCGGTCGAACTGCATGCCTTCGACCACGTCCAGCGAGGTCTCCATGCTCTTGGCTTCTTCCACCGTGATGACCCCTTCCTTGCCGACCTTGTCCATGGCCTCGGCGATGATCTTGCCGATGGTGGGATCGTTGTTGGCGGAGATGGTGCCGACCTGGGCGATTTCCTTCTGGGCCTTGGTGGGCTTGGCGATATTCTTCAGTTCGGCCACCACCGCGGCCACCGATTTTTCGATGCCGCGCTTGATGTCCATGGGGTTGTTGCCGGCGGCCACCAGCTTGGAGCCTTCGGTGTAGATGGCCTGGGCGAGAATGGTGGCGGTGGTGGTGCCGTCACCGGCCACGTCGCTGGTCTTGGAAGCTACTTCCTTGACCATCTGGGCGCCCATGTTTTCGAACCGGTCCTTGATTTCGATTTCCTTGGCCACGGTGACCCCGTCCTTGGTGATGATGGGGGCGCCGAAGGACTTCTCGATCAGCACGTTGCGGCCCTTGGGGCCGAGGGTTACTTTGACCGCGTCGGCCAGGGTGTTGACGCCCCGGAGGATCGACTCGCGGGCCTTGGTTCCGTATTTCAGGTCTTTTGCTGCCATAATATTTTCTCCTTCAAACTTCGCTTGGAATTATTGGTAAGGGTTTTTACTTTTCCACCACGCCGAGAACGTCATCCTCACGCATGATCAGAAATTCCTCGCCATCGATCTTGACCTCGGTGCCGCCATACTTGGAGAAAAGAACCCGGTCGCCGGCCTTGAGCTCCACCGGTACCCGCTCGCCCTTGTCGTTATGGCGCCCTTTGCCTACCGCAACCACGGTGCCCTCCGCCGGTTTTTCCTTGGCGGTGTCGGGAATGATGATCCCACCCTTGGTTTTTTCCTCTTCCTCCAGTCGCTTGACCAGAATACGATCATTTAATGGCCGAATTTTCATGGACTACCTCCGTCTAACGTTAATCTGACAATTAGGATCAAGCTCGCAAAAAGCGCTTTGGCCCAGGGGCGTATCCCCAACAACAAGTTGCCGACCCGGCCGGACGACCCGGCGGCTTTTGCGAAGCCGACCATTAATGGGGTTGCAGCGAAAACAAACCGGACCGCCAAACCGGAGGCCGTCCGGAAAACCAGTCAAACCCAACCATGGCCGCATGGATGGCGCAAACCATATGTACGGACAGGGGAAAAATCAAGAGCCTGGCGAAAAAAAATTCTCGCCGGGACAAAACCCGCCAAAACCAATAAATGGCGCGCGGGTCAACGGCGCTGAGCCGCCCCGGCGCTTGCCCGGTTGATGACGGTTTAGGCGGGGCTTAAGGGCTTAGAGCCGGATAACCCAGCCGTAAGGATCGGCCGCCCGGCCGTGCTGGATGGCGGTAAGTTCGGCAAAGAGCCGCTGGGCCAGCTCTCCGGTCTTGCCCTGGTTGATCAGGCAGTCCTGGCCCCGGTAATGCAGGGATCCCACCGGGGAAATCACCGCCGCCGTGCCGGTGCCGAAAACCTCGAGCAATTCCCCGTTCTCGCTGGCGGCCAGCACCTCGTCGATGGCGATCTGGCGCTCCTCCACGGGCAACCCCCAGTCGGCCAGGAGATGCAGCACCGAATCCCGGGTGATGCCCGGCAGAATGCTGCCGGAAAGCGGTGGGGTGATGATGCGGTCCCGGAAGACGAAGAAGATGTTCATGGTACCGACTTCTTCAACATAGCGGCGCTCCCGGGCATCGAGCCACAGTACCTGGGTAAAGCCCTGCTTCTGGGCTTCCACCGCCGCCATGATGCTGGCGGCGTAATTGCCGGCGGTCTTGGCCTCGCCGACCCCGCCGGCCACCGCCCGAACATAGGTGTCGGTGACGAAAATCTTCACCGGGTTGAAACCTTCGGGATAATAGGCGCCCACCGGGCTCATGATGATGAAAAATAGGTATTCCTTGGCCGGCCGCACCCCCAGGCCGGCCTCGGTCGCCACCATGGTCGGCCGGATATAAAGAGAAGCCCCGTCGGCCCGGGGCACCCAGTCGGCGTCGACCCGCAGCAGCGCCTGAAGCCCGGCGAAAGCGGTTTCCACCGACAACTGCGGCATGCACATCCGGGCGGCGGAACGATTCATCCGCTCCAGGTTGGCCAGGGGCCGAAAAAGATAAATTCCGTCATCCTGGCCCCGATAGGCCTTCAAGCCCTCGAAGATCGCCTGGCCGTAGTGCAGCACCATGGCCGCCGGATCCAGGGAAAAGGGGGCGTAGGGCCGTACCTCGGGCTCATGCCAGCCCCGGGCCGCATCATAGGCCATGACCAGCATATGATCGGTAAAAATCTTGCCGAAGCCCAGCTCGTTTTCGTTGGGCCGGGCCTTGAGTTCAGCCGGCGCCCGCTTTTCCGTTTTTATGTTCATCAGACAATCCGTTCCCTGCAGAAATGACTCGGGCCCGCAGCCCGAAAAATGGTACGCAATATAACGAAGTTCCAGTTCAATGGGAACAGATTATTTTTTTCGGCTCCGCGAAAAGCGACTCCGTCCCTTGGCGCTCTTGGCAACTTGTGGGTTTGCTGCTATCATTGCCCAGGTAAGGCCCTCAACAGCGAGGCTGTCTAATCGCTGGCCTATGCCGGTAATTCAAGGTAGATTGAAAAAACAGGGTTCGGCCGGCGCCGCCCTTATGCCGGGATGACTTCCAGACCACCAAATCGACCCCAGGACGGGCAAATGCAAGAAACTCCGCCATCCCCGATGGTTTTGCGCTATTTTCTCATCCTGTTCCTGATCTCCATTGTGCTGGCCGGCAGACTGCTCTGGCCCTTTATTTCCATTCTGGTCCTCTCCTTCCTGCTGACCAGCATCTTCCGCCCCATCTACTGTGGGCTCAACCGCAAACTGCCGGACTTTATCGCCTCTTTGCTGACCTGCACCCTGGTGGTGCTGCTGGTGTTCATTCCCCTGGTCTTCTTCATTACCGCCCTGGCCCAGGAGGCCCAGGGGCTTTATGAATGGAGCCGGGGGGCGGGAGCCGGCCTGGCCCAGATGCTGCGCACCTTCCAGGAAAGCCCTCTTTATGTCCGCCTGCAGGAAACCGCCGCGTTGCTGGGCTTCTCCCTGGAGCCGGAAGACATCAGCCGCACCCTGGCCGATCTGGCCCGGGTGGCGGGCCTTTTTCTTTACAACCAGGCCAGCGGCTGGGCCGCCAATATCATGATGTTCGTCTTCAGCTTTTTCCTGATGTTTATCACCATTTTTTTCCTGCTCATCGAACAGGACCGCTTGCTCAACTACATTTTCCGGCTCTCGCCCCTGCCCGACGATCAGGAACGACGGCTGTTCGCCAAGTTCGACGAAATCACCGGGGCGGTTCTGATCGGCAACGGCATCTGCGCGCTGATCCAGGGGGTGCTGGGCGGCCTGATTTTCCTGGTATTTTCCCTGGGGCCGCCGGTCCTCTGGGGAGCAGTTATGGCGGTGCTGGCCTTCCTGCCGATCTTCGGCATCGGCCTGGTCCTGGTGCCGGCCGCTATTGTGCTGGGATTCAAAGGGAATCTGCTCGGGGCGGTGATTTTATTTATGCTTTACGGGGTCATCACCGTGACCATCGAATACTTTCTCAAGCCAAAGCTGGTGGGCAGCCGGGTCAAAATGCACACCCTGCTGGTTTTTCTCAGCATAATCGGGGGTTTGAACGCCTTCGGGTTTCTCGGCATCATCTACGGCCCCCTGATCATCACCGCCTTTCTAACCCTGGCGGAAATCTACCTGAGCAGCTACGACCGCTATGTAAAACAGGTCAAGCCGGAGTGATCGTCCCGGCCTGCAGCAGGGTATAGCGGCGCTTGATCAGGTTGGCCACCAGGCCGGTCCAGCCGGTCTGGTGGCAAGCCCCGAGACCCAGGCCGGTATCGCCGTGAAAGTACTCGTGGAACAAGCGCAGGTCGCGCCAGGCCGGATCGTGCTGAAAGGGACTGTCCGCCGCCAGGCCCGGGATGCGGCCCTGGTCGTTGCGGCGAAAAATACTGATTAAACTTTCCGCGAGCAGATCGGCCACTTGCCGCAAGTCCAGTTCGCCATCCCCCCGCCCCGGTACCTGCACTTTGAACTCGGGACCAAGGTAGCGATGGAATTTAGTCAGGGCCTGGATGATGGAATAGTTGATCGGCATCCAGACCGGTCCCCGCCAGTTGGAATTGCCCCCGAAAAGACCTGATTGCGCTTCCCCCGGTTCATATTCGATCAGGGCCTGGCCCACTCCCGGCAGGTTCCCCAGTTGCCGGTGTTCCCGGTGAATCCGGCTGACTCCGCGAATCCCGTGGGGGGAAAAAAATTCCTCGGCGTTGAGGAGCCGCTTGAGGATCCGGGGAATCATGGTGTGGTCCACCAGGGCCAGCAGCCGTTCCCCGTGCTCGTTGGTCTTGTTGGGACAGGCGCAGATGGTATGCCCGTCGAACATCCCGCCCCCGTGTTCTTCGAGCAGGGCTTTGAAGCGGGGCACTTTCTCAATGATGTCCGGGGTTACGATTTCCGTCGCCAAGAGGGGGATCAGGCCGACATAGGAATAAACATCGATATGATGGAATTCACCGTCGGGAGTGGCGACAAAATCCTTGAAAAAGCCGGCCTGCCGGTCCCAGAGCGACGGTCGTTGAGCGCTGTGCCCGGCAATGGCGTTGGCGATGGCCAGGAACTGCTGATAGCACTGAATGGCCATATCCTCATATTCCTGCTCTTCCCGGGCCAGCTCGAGGGCCATTCCGGTTAGGTTGAGGGCGCACATGGCCATCCAGCCGGTGGCATCGGCCTGCTTCAGGCTGAAGCCGGGGGGCAGCGGCTGGGAGCGGTTATAAATGGAGATGTTGTCCAATCCCATGAAGCCGCCCTCGAAGACATTGAGGCCGTCGCGGTCATGGCGATTGAGCCACCAGGTATAGTTCATGATCAGCTTGTTGAAAACCCGGCGGAGAAAGTGGAGATCGCCGCGGCCTCGCTGCCGGCGCTCGGCTCGGAAGACCTTCAGGGCCGCCACCGCGTGAATCGGCGGATTGATGTCGCCAAAATCCCATTCATAGGCGGGAATCTGGCCGTTGGGATGGAGATAGCGGTGGCGCAGGAGCAGTTCGAGCTGTTCCTTGGCGAAATCGACATCGAGGTGGGCGAAGACCATGGCCTGATAGGCCAGATCCCAGGCGGCAAACCAGGGATATTCCCAGCTGTCGGGCATCGAAATAATATCGGCGGCCTGAAGGTGGCGCCAGTTCCGGTTGCGCCCCATGGTTCGCGCCGGCGGCGGCGGCCGGTCGCCATCGAGCCAGCGGGCCACATCGAAGTGGTAGAACTGCTTGTTCCAGATCATCCCGGCCATGGCCTGGCGAAAAATCAGGGCGTCTTCGCCGCTGGCTCCCGGCAGCAGTTGGGCGTAAAAGGCGTCGGTTTCCCGCCGGCGCCGGGCAAACAGGGCGCTCAAGCCGGCAAAGGGTTCCGGCCGGAGGGGCTGGGCGGTCAACAGCAATTCCACCTGGCGCTCTTCTCCGGGCTCGCAGGTGATCTCATGCCAGGCGGCGAACTTGGTCCCGGTGGCGGCCGGATTAACCGCCCCCTTGTCACCCTCCACCACCCGGCGATGAAAGGCGTCCTTGACATAGGACGAGGGGTTGGGGGCACCGAAAAGGCGCTCCAGGTTGCTCTCGTTTTCGCTGAACAGGCAGCGGGCGACCTGGCGGCCGGCGAGAAAATAGCGGCCCAGGCCGGCGTGGCGGGCCTCCACGGTCCAGGCGGCCCGGTCGGACTCAATCAGGCTTATAACCGGCTTTTCTGCCGCGCCGCCATCCTCCCAGGACCAGGTATTGCGGAACCAGAGGCTGGGCAGCAGGTGGAGGGTCGCGGCGGCCGGCCCCCGGTTGCCGACCTTGATCAGGACGCCGATGGTGGTGGGGGATTTCTTGGCATAGCTGATTTCCACATCCCAGTAGCGGTTTTCCGCCAAAGCGCCGGTGTCCAGCAGACCAAAAGGGGGGTCTTGGCGGGAACGCCGCCGGTTTTCCGCCACCAGCTCGGCATAGGGAAATTCGGCCTGGGGGTATTTGTAGAGGTAGCGGAGATAACTGTGGCTGGGGGTGGCGTCGAGATAAAAATAATACTCCTTGACGTCCTCGCCATGACTGCCCTGCTTGCCCGTGAGGCCGAACATCCGTTCCTTGAGGATGGGATCGCGCCCGTTCCAGAGGGCCACGGCCAGGCAGAGCCGCTGGCCGGCGTCGCAGATGCCTCCCAGGCCGTCTTCATGCCAGCGGTAGGCCCGGCTGACCGCCTGCTCGTGGCTGAAATAATCCCAGGCCTCCCCATCGGAACTGTAGTCCTCCCGCACCGTGCCCCAGGCCCGTTCGCTTAAATAGGGCCCCCAGAGGCGCCAGTCCTGCCGGCCCTGCTGCCGGGCCGCGAGGCGTTGCTGTTCCGCGCTGAGCTTGCCGCTGGCCATAAAGGTTGCCTCCCGTTGAGGTTTGGCCCGGAAGGCCTTTATTGCCCGGCCTGGTCCTGGTTTTCGCCGCAGGCCCGGCCCTTGAAGCTGAAAAAGAACTTGAGCCCCTTGCGGACCAAGGGGGAAAAAATCTTGGGGGCGAAGATCGCCCCGGCCACCTTTTTGTTGATCTCCCCCAGGGTGGGGTAGGGGTGAATGGCGGCGGCGATTTTGGCTAAACCCACCCCGCCGTTGAAGACCGCCACCCATTCGCTCAGCAACTCGCCGGCCCGAGGCCCCAGGATCTGCACCCCCAGCGGTTTTTCCCGCCGATCCAGCAGCAGCTTGATCCGGCCGCCGCTCTCCCCGGCGGCCAGGGCCCGGTCGTTGGCGGCGAACTCTTCGCTCCAGACCGTGTAATCGATCCCGGCCGCCCGGGCCCTTTTCTCGTTGAGGCCGATGCTGGCCAGTTCCGGCTGGGTATAGGTGCACCAGGGAACCCGGCTGTAATCGACCTTCTGGGGCAGATGGAAAACGGCGTTGCGCAGCACCACGCCCCCTTCGTAACCGGCGACATGGGTGAACTGATGGCCGCCGATGACATCACCGGCGGCGTAAATATGCTTGTGGCTGGTCCTGAGCCGACTATCGACCTTGATCCCCCGCTGATCGGCGGCAATATCCAGCTTATCGAGCCCCAGGCCCGCCACATTGGCCGAACGGCCCAAGGCCACCAGCAGGGCCTCGGCCTTAAGGGTCCGGTTCTCGCCGGCCTGGTTTCTGACCACCACTTCACGCTCCCGGCCCAGATCGCCGACCCGGACCACCGCGGCGTCAAGCTCGAAAACCACCCCTTCCCGCTCCAGTTCCTGCTGGACCAGGCTCGCCAGATCGGGATCTTCCTTGCTGAGGATCTGGCCGCTGCGCTGGATCACCGTCACCCTGCTGCCCAGTCGGCTGAAGGCCTGGGCCATTTCAATGGCGATGGGTCCGGCACCGAGCACGATCAGCGAGGCGGGCAACCGGTCCAGATAGAAGATTTCGCGATTGGTCAGATAGGGGGTCCGTTCCAGGCCTTCAATCGCCGGCACCGCCGGGGAAGAACCGGTGGCAACCACCCAGCTCCGGGCGGAAATCGACCGGCCGGCCAGGGAAATAGTATGTTCATCGCTAAAGCGCGGATCCCCGAACTCCACCTTGGCCCCGAGCCGGCAAAAGCGCTCCACCGAGTCGTGCTGCTGGATCACTCCGATTACCGAACGAATCCGGGCGGAAATTTCCCGGAAATCAACGGGCGGGGGCGCAAGCGCCGGCAAGCCGAAGCGGGGCCCGCTTTTCATCAGGTGATAGACATGGGCCGTCTTGATCAGGGTTTTGCTGGGCACGCATCCATAATGAAGACAGTCGCCGCCCAGGGCCTCTTCCTTTTCGACCAGCAGGGTTCTGGCTCCCAGTTGGGCCGCCCCCGAAGCCACGGTCAGACCAGCCGCCCCGCCGCCGATAATGCCGAGGTCATAGTCATATTTGCTCATCTTTTTTTCCCTCCGGGGTGGGTACGGCCTCTCGCAAAGCCTTACGGGCGATCTGGGTAATATAAATGGTGACGGCCAGGGTGGCCAGCAGCCCCAGCCCCTGAAAGACCAGCTCCCAGGGCCCGGCCGGCGGGCTTTCGACCAAAGCCGCCCGGGCCAGGTTGCCGGCCAGGGCTCCGGCGTAAACGTAGAGCAGGGTGCCGGGCATCATCCCGATCCAGGAGGCCAGGACGTAGTGAGAAAAAGGAATTTTGGTCAGACCGTAGGCGTAGTTGATCAGGTTGAAAGGAAAAACCGGGCTCAGCCGGGTCAAAAAGACGATTTTCCAGCCCCGCTCGGCTACCGCGACATCGATGGCGGTGAATTTGGCGTTGGCGGCCACTTTTTTTTCAATGGCTTCCCGGGCCAGAAAGCGGCCCAGCAGAAAGGCCAGGGCGGCTCCGGCGGTACTGCCCACCGAAACGGCGACAAAGCCCCCGACCAGGCCGAAAATCGCCCCCGCCCCGACGGTGAGAATGAAGCCGGGCAAAAAGAGGACGGTGAAAAAGGCGTACAGCAGGGAAAAAACCGCGTAGCCGGCAAAACCCAGGCCCTCCACCCATTGCAGCAGGTCCAGGGCCAGTTCCCGTACCGGCAACAAAACAAAAGCCAGGAGACCGGCCGCGACCAGGCCGGCCAAAAGCAATAAGCGACTTTTCATCAGGCCGTCTCGCTCCAGTCAATGTTGACTTGCGCCACCCGCGGAATACAGCGCGGCAATAAAGAGAATGCTCCGGCCCAAAATGTATTGCCTGGATTGTAGCATCTTCCCAGGAAACCATAATGGCGGCCGAAACCCACAACCATGTCCTCTACCGGCAAAGGCTCCGTAATAGCCCTTTTGCTGCTTGAAAGCGGAAAATACCGTCCCAGTGGGGCCGGCGTTTTTTAACGCCCTCAACCTGTTATTTTGCCGCCGCCCTTGGCTGGTCGGCCGTTGGCAAGGTGGCCCCCTGGCAGGACGAACCCGCCCCGGCGGTGCAGGCAAAGCAGTGGTTGGCGATGACGATTTCCCGCCCTGCCAGGGTCCGGTGGTCGAAGGAAAAAATATCAGCCGGGGCGGTGCCGGCCACCGGCAGGTCCAGCATCTGGTTGAAATCGCAATCGTAAAGGGTGCCGTCGGGGCTGACGGAGATGGTCTCGCGGCACATTGCCCGGCCGGCGGCGGCGGGATTGTAGGCCGCCTGCAGGGCCAGCATGTAGTCGCCCAGGTTGCCCGAGCTTTGCAGGTATTCGAGATAGCGGCCCACCGGGCAGTTGGTCAGGCAGAAAAGCTGATTGAACTCCACCCCGTGCTCTTCGGCCAGAACCCGGCGATAGTCGGCTTCCAGGGCTCCCTGTTCGCCGGGGAGATAGGCGCCCACCGGGTTGTGGACCAGGTCCAAAACCAGGCCGCTGCCGGGACGGCCGTAGCCCTGGGCGTTGAGCCGGCGCATCACCGCGATGATCGCGGCGAAAACCCCCGGCCCGCGGAGCCGGTCGGTTCGCTCACCCCGGGCATCGGGCAGCGAAGCCACCAGTTCCACCCGGTGGCGCGCGTAAAACTCAACCAGATCGGCAAATTCCGGTTCCTGGAGGACCACCAGGTTGGTCCGGACCAACAGCCGCTTGCCCAGGGCGGCCAGGCGGGCCACCAGTTCGCGGAACCGGGGATGGAGTTCGGGGGCGCCGCCGGTGACATCCAGGGTGGTGATGGCGGGCAGCGCCGCCACCTCGAGGCATTTTTCCAGCACGGCGTCATTCATCTGGCGGCCCTGTTCGGGACCGGCCTCGACGTGGCAGTGCCGGCAACGGAGGTTGCAGCGCCGGGTGATGTTAAGCTGGAGAATCTTGACCGCGGCGGCCCGGAAGGGGAAAAAACCGGTGCGGCGCAGACATTCCCTGAAGGAGGGACCGGGTACCGACATCGGGCTACATCTCCTTTTGCCGGAGGATCTTGCGAACCTGGGTGGCGTGAGCCAGGGTGTCGCCGGCCACCATGGCCGCCCCGACATGGATGGCCTCCAGCATTTCATCGCCGGTCAGCCCCAGGGAAAGGCACTTGTTGGTGTAGGCGTCGATGCAGTAAGGGCAGTGGCGCACCGTCGCCACCGCCAGGGCGATCAGGGCCTTTTCCCGGGCGCTCAGGGCGCCGGGGGCGGTGGCCTTGGCATAGTAGTCGAAAAAAGCCCGCCCCTGCTCCGGGGCCTGTTCGGCAATCCTGGGAAAATCCTGCAAATCCTTTTTCTCGTAATAGTCGTCAGCCATAAACCGCTCCTTTCTCCTTGTCTTCTCGGGCCGGCGCTGGTAACAATAACTATGCTCCGCCCTCGCGAGAGGGGCGGAGCAGTTTTTTCCATATCAGATGGTTGCCCCCGCCCCCACCGAACTTTTTACGTTAGAAACCCTTGCAGGTCAAGCTATGAGTGTTATCGGCATAATCGGGGGTTCCGGCCTGGAAGACCCGCAAATCTTTACCCAAGCGCGGGAAGTGGTGGTCGAAACCCGCTACGGCCTCCCCTCCTCGCCCCTGCTGCGGGGCCGCCTGGCCGGCCGGGAAGTGGTCCTGCTGGCCCGCCACGGCCGGCAACACACGATCCCGCCCTCCCGGGTCAATAACCGGGCCAACCTGCTGGCTTTGCAGGAACAGGGCTGCACCCATATCCTGGCCAGCGCCGCCTGCGGCTCCCTGCGCCCGGAAATCGGCCCCGGTGAGCTGGTAATCCCCGATCAGTTCATCGATTTCACCCGGCAGCGGGCTCTCACCTTTTACGAGGAATTCGCGCCCGGGATCGAAAACGCCCGCCATGCCGCCCTGGCCGATCCCTTTAACGCCGAGTTGCGGCAATTATTGATCGCCGCCGGCCGCCGCCAGCAACTGCCCCTGCACGAGCAGGGCACCATCCTGACCATCGAAGGGCCCCGGTTTTCCACCCGGGCCGAATCGCGGATGTTCCGTCTCTGGGGAGCCGATCTGGTCAACATGACCATCAGCCCGGAGGCGATCCTGGCCGGAGAGCTGGGCCTGCCCTACGCGGTGATCGGCATGGTCACCGACTACGATTCCTGGAAGGAGGATGAACCGCCCCTGCGGGTACCGGAACTGGTGGCGGTTTTCCGGGGCAATATCGCCAGGCTCACCGGTCTGATGCTCGCGGTCCTGCCCCAAATCGCCGCGGTCGAATAGCGCCCGAGCCGGGCTAAGACAAATATTTTCGGGCGGCCGGGCCAAAATGCCGCCGTGGGCAACATAGAGGCCATACCGGTGACGAGTGTCCCCAAAACCATCATTAAACTGTTGATTTTCGCCCGCTATCCCAATCCGGGCCAGGCCAAGACCCGGCTGATTCCGGCCCTGCGGCCGGACCAGGCCGCCCTTTTATACCGGCGGCTGAGCGAAAGGGTGCTGGGCGCCGCCCGCCAATTCCAGGCCGAGAACGACGCCGGCGGCGGAATCGCTACCACCATCCGGGTCTGTTTTACCGGGTCCGACAGCCGCAGTTTCCGCGCCTGGCTGGGCAATGACCTGGAATACCAGCGCCAGGCCGAGGGCGATCTCGGCCGTCGTTTGACCCAGGCCCTGGAATTGGCCTTTCAGCACCGCCTGGCCCACCAGAGCTGTGACGGCCAGGAGTGCGGCATTCCCCTCAAGGATCGCAAGACCGGCGAAGAAACCGAAATGGCCCTGGTGCTGGGCACCGATCTGCGGGATCTGACCCCGGCCCTGCTCCACCAGGCGGTTGCGCAACTGCGAGCCCACGACCTGGTCCTCGGGCCGGCCCTGGATGGCGGCTATTACCTGCTGGGGCTGAAAAAACCACAGCCCGGACTTTTCCGGGCAATCGACTGGGGCAGCGCCCGGGTCCGAGAACAGACCCTGGCCGCCGCCGCCCGCCTGGGCCTGAGTTGCGGCCTGCTGCCGGCCCTGGCCGATATCGACCGGCCCGAGGACCTGGCCGGGTTGGCGCAGAATCCCGATTTCGGGGAAATTTTCGACCGACCGCCCTTGCTTTCGGTGATTATCCCCACCTTGAACGAAGCTGCTCACCTGGAACAAACCCTGGCCCAAATCCTCAGCCGGGGGCAACCGGCCCCGGCGCCAGCGCCGACCACCTGCAAGTACCGCGGCTGCAGCCAGCCCCAGGCTCCCGGCCCGCAGCCCGGGCCTGGAGCCCCCGGTGCCATGGACCGCACGGAGCCCGGTCCGCCAACTGCCCCCCCGGCCGCGGCCCTTGAAATTATCGTTGCCGATGGCGGCAGCCGGGACCAAACCCGGCAAATCGCCGCCCGGGCCGGGGCGGTGGTCCTCAATCTCAGCGGCAACCGGGCGGCCCGGCTCAATGCCGGGGCGGCCAAGGCCCGGGGAACCATGCTTTTTTTTCTCCACGGCGATTCCCTGCCACCCCCCGCTTACCCGGAGCTGATTCGCCGGACCCTGACCGATCCCGCCACGGTGGCCGGGGCCTTCAGCTTCCGCCCCGACCGGGAGAGTTTGGCCCTGCGCCTGATCACCTGGGGCGCCGGCCTGCGCTCACGCCTCGGCCGCCTCCCCTACGGCGATCAGGGGTTATTCCTGGAAAAAAGGGTGTTTAACGAACTGGGCGGTTTTGCCGCCCTGCCCATCATGGAGGATTTCGAACTGGTTCGGCGCTTGGGCAAACGGGGCCGGATCGCGATTCTGCCCGAACCGGTGATCACTTCCGCCCGGCGCTGGCAGCAACAGGGGGTCCTGCGAACCTTTCTCGTCAACCAACTGATGGTGCTGGGTTTCCTGCTCGGGATCGCCCCCGAGCGCCTGGCCCGCTTCTATCGGCGCGGCCGAGGGTCAGCCTGAAATCCAGACCGAACTTCTCCTGTTGCGCCAGGAAAACCGCCCGCCACCGCACCGGGCCAGCCGCCTCAGACCAGCATGGCCAGGACCAGCCGCCCCGCCAAGCCGAGCAGAATGACGCCAAACAGGCGCTCGAGCCAGACGGCCTGGCGCTGGAGGCAAGCCAGCCACCTTGGGTGGGAAAACAGCCGGGCGACCAGCAGATACCAGCTCCCGTCGATAACCATGGCGGTCAGGGCGTAACCCAGCTTGGCGGCAAAGGAGGTTTCCAGGCCCACGACCTGGCTGAACAGGGCCAAAAAGAAGAGGGCGATTTTCGGGTTGAGGAAAACCACCAGGAAGCCGTCGCGGGCCGCGCTGGCGGTAGTGGGCACTGCGGCCAGACCGTTAGCGGCCCGCCGCCGGGCCAGCAGGCCCTGGACCCCGAGCCCGGCCAGATAGAGGGCGCCCCCCCACTGCAAAAAGTTGAAGGCCTTGGGCGAAGTGGTGATCACCGCCGCCAGGCCGATGATGCTCAACAGGGCATAAAGGCCCACCCCCAGACCATGACAGAGCGCGGCCACGCTGCCGTTCTTGCGCCCCCCGCTGAGGGTTTGCCGCAGCACCACGGCCAACGACGGGCCGGGAGACATGGCCCCCAGAATGCAAATGCCAACCACCGCCAGCCAGGTTGCCAGGGTCATGGAAAATTCCTGTTGTTTTTGCCTTGCTCCGGCGACCGTTGATTTGAAACAACGGGTTGCCGGCCCCGGGCCGCGCCCAAAATGCTATTGGTCATCCTGGATTAATGTTTAAGTACTGCCGATAACCACGGAGAAACGCCCTCCTGCAGGGACCGGTCTTCATCTCGGACCTGATGGCCTCGACACCTTTGTCCGAGAATGGCTCCCGGCCTGTAAGGCAGATTCCCGGCCCATGCAGGGCTTGGTGCAACTGGCTAGCCAGGTCCTGACCGTTACCGGCGGCAGCTTAACTTTGCAAAGCCGACCAAGCCATGTATCAGGCCAAGAGCCGAGGGCGAAACCGGGTTGAAAACTGCGGATAAAGGGGTGGTCGGGGCGAGAGGATTCGAACCTCCGGCCTCCTGCTCCCAAGGCAGGCGCGCTACCAGGCTGCGCCACGCCCCGACATTACTGGGTTGGAGGAAAGAGTTCTATTAGCATCCGGTCCGTTTCAGGTCAAGGGAAAAGCAACGGAGACAAGCTCGGATAACCGCGACAAGGCCGAATGAGGCGAGAGCCGCAAACTCTTGCCAAGCGATGCCCGCCGGGCCCTCGGGCCCAAACAACCCTTGGGGAGGGCCGAGTTCCCCATCCCAGCAGGGGAAAGAGGCGCTTGAGGGAGCGGGCCGCAAAATTGTTGACGGGGGGAGATCGGCTTGCTATATTTGCGCCTTCTTTCGTTCCCGGGTAGCTCAGCTGGTAGAGCAGGTGGCTGTTAACCACCCTGTCGGGGGTTCGAGTCCCTCCCCGGGAGCCAGCAAAAATCAAGGGTTTACGGTGCAAGCCGTAAACCCTTTTTTTGTTGCCCGCAGCAAACTCCGCACCGGAGGCGCCGCCCGGTTATTTAGCGGCCCTTGCCCACCGACAGCACCTTTTTGGGACAGTTGACCACGCAGTTCTCGCAGCGCATGCATTCCAGGCTGGGCACGAAGCCCTGCTCCTTGTAGGCGCCGGGATAGGTCTGAATCGGGCAGGTCTTTTGGCACAGACCGCATTGCTTGCAATCGGCTCCGACCTGGAGAAGATGGGTATTGGGGGCAAGCACCCCCTGCATCGAGGCCATGGGGCAGAAGTTGCACCAGGAGCGGGGCTTATAGTAAAGGCCAAAGGCCACGGCGATGCTGGTGGCCACGGTCCACATCATGACGAAGACCGCCCCGATCTTGGCCGGATCCCCCCCCGACATAATCAGCCGGCTGGTCATCAAGCCCATCAGCAGCACGAAAAAGAGCCAGCGGAACCAGGTTTTTTTAAACAGCGCCGGCATCTCCCGCTGCAGGCTGAACCGGGCCAGCACCCGTTCATGAAAGGCTCCCATGGCACACAACCAGCCGCAATAGAGGCGCCCCCAGAAGAAGGTCATGACGATCATGGTGATCATCAGCGCCAGGGCCAGATAACCCAAATAGGGCCAATATATCCCGCCGACAATCACCAGCGGCACCAAGGGGGCCATCAGATACTGCAGCAGTTTGCGCCCTTTTTTTTCCCGAATCTCTTTCATCGCTCTTCCCCTGATTCAAGCAAGATTGGCGGCTTCGCTCCCCGCACCGCCGCCCCGGTCGATCCGCTCGGGACGCTGGCAGGGCTGGTTCAGCCGCTAAAATAATGAGCTCCTGGCAAAGCCCGCCAAGAGCAAAGCAATAAACAAATTAATTAAACGATTAAGTAACACAACGGCCGCCCCCTGTCAAGCCCCGGCAGTTAAAAACCGCCATTACTCCGAAACAGCCGGCCGAGGATGTTTTTAGCTAAAAACAGCTACTTACTTTGATATATCGCCAGGCGGACACCAAAAATACAGCGGAAAAAAAGGGGGGGGTAGTTGGAAACAGAAAAAAAGCTGGAGGCAAGAGGTAAACGGCCAGCAGTGCCGCAGGTTGCGGCAAGCAGGCCGGCGCCGCGTACCTCAGTACGCAAGCCGGACTGATCGCCGCAAGATGCGGTGCTGCTGGCCGTTTACCGGGTGGAGATGTTGCGGCGGGCCAGGAGCGACCCGTCAAGCCGATAAAGATCGGTCAGGGCCAGCCGGTAGGCGACCATGGCGTCCACTTCGGCCAGTTGGCTTTCCAACAGGTCGCGCTGGGCCTGGGCCACGGCCAGGGCGGTGCCGCGTCCCACTTCAAACTTGACCTGCTCGACCCGCAAAACCTCTTCCTGCAGGCGGCGGCGCTCGGCGGAGGCGGCGATCTGGGCCCGGGCCCGGGTGGCTTCGAGGTGGGCGGTCCGGACATCAAGCTCGACCAGTTGGGCCAGGTTGTCCAAGCTGGCCTGGGCCTGGCCGCGTCCGGCCCGGGCCCGGGCCTCGGCGGCTCCGGCGGCCCGATTGCCGCCCAAAGGCAGAGAGAAGCGCAGGCCCAGGGAGCCGGCATAGGTGGAATCGTCGGTGATCTCGGCAAAGGATCGGCCGAAGCTTTCGGCGTAGCCGGTTTTGCCCAGGGTGATGAAGAGATCGAGCCGGGGCAGGAGCCCGTTACGGGTCTGGATGACCTCCAACTCACCCTGTTGCAGGCGCAAGCGAGCCTCATCCAGATCGGGGCGCAGCTGCAAGCTCAAGGCCACATGCTCAACCACCGGATCAGGCTCGATTTCCAGCACCTGGGGGGTATCCCGGGGAACCGGCTGCAGACTGAAGATGTCGCCCTGGCTGACCAATCGAGACTCCCCGGCCGGGCTGCTCAAGTTGTCGTCCTCGGACCAGGGGTCAGCCAGTTGCAGTCGACGGCCGGGATTGAGCAGGTTGAGCAGCTCCAGCCGGGCCTGGTCGCGGCGGCTCTGGCCGTCGATCAGCCCCTGGCGCCGGAAGGCCAGCTCGGCGGCCACCGCCGCCCGTTCAACTTCCGCCACCGTTCCGACTTCGATCCGCCGGCTTACGTCCCGCACCTGGGCCTCGGCCACGCTCAGGGATTCCTCGAAAATGGCGATCCGGCTTTCGGCCAGCACCAAGTCCCAGTAAGCTTTCTCCACTTCCGCCACCAGACTCTGAGTAAAGCCGCGCAGCTCGTAAAGCGAGACCAGCACATCCAGTTCGGCCCGGCGCACCCCGGCCAGGTTGGCCTCGCGGCTGCCGCCGCGGAGCAGGGCCTGGGTCAGGCTGAGGCTCAGACCGGCCCGCTGCTGGGCGGTGGTCGCCAGCGGGGCCTCGGCCCGCCGCTGCTCCAAGGCCAATTCGAGAGCGGTGCCGGTGGGCAGTTCCTGCTCCAATCCCAAGCGATAATTTTCACGCTCGGTCCGGGGATAATCTTCTCCCCGCCGGGTTTTTTCCCGGATCACTTCCGCTTCGGCGAAAAGGGCGGGATCGAAAACCGCCTTTTCCTGCTCGGCAAAAGTGCCGGCGATCAGGGGCCGATAAAGCTGCACCCCCAGGGCCCGATTGTTGCCCAGCGCCATAACTACCGCCTCTTCCACCGTCAACTCCAGACGGCCGGCTCGATCGGGCCGGGGCAGGGCGTTGGTCCCGGCCCGGGGCAGATAACGGCTGATTTCAAGCCGGCGGGCGGCCGCTTCCGCCTCCTGGGACGCCTCGCTTGCTTCAGCGCGATAGGCCTCTCCCTCGGCAACCGGAGCCGGCACGGGTCCTTCCGCCGCCAGGGCCCGACCCGGGCTCGCAACCCCGCCCGCCAGGACAACGCCGAGACCCAAACCCAGGGCCAGGACCAGAGGCAAAACCGCGGTCGCGGCCTGGCCGGCGGTGCCGGGCCGGGAGCCGGCAATCCGGGCGTCGCTCCGGGCATAAAAGAGAGAGTAGAGTACGGGGATCAACAGCAGGCTGATAAAAGTCGAACTGATCAGGCCGCCGATCACCGCCCGGGCCATGGGGGCCTGCTGCTCGCTGCCCTCGCCCAGGCCCAGGGCCAGGGGCATCATGGCAAAGGTGGTGGTCAGGCTGGTCATCAGGATCGGGCGCAGGCGGCGCTGGCCCGCCTCCCGGGCCGCCGCCAGGGCCGTCCAGCCCTCGTCCCGGCGCAACCGGGTGGCTTGATCGACCAGGAGGATGGCGTTGTTGACCACGATTCCCACCAGCATGATTCCTCCGATATAAGACTGGGCGTTGAGGGTGGTGCCGGTCAAAAGCAGCATCAACACCACCCCGATCAAGGCCATGGGTACGGCAAACATGACGATCAGGGGATCGCGCAAAGACTCATAAAGGCAGGCCATCACCATGTAAACCAGCAGCACCGCCAATACCAGCCCCAGGGCCATTTCGTTGAAGGCCTTCTCCTGCTGTTCGTAATCGCCGCCGAAGGTAATGTCAATCCCCCGGGGCACGGGGATGGTTTCCAGCCGCTTGCGGATATCGGCCACCACCGAACCCATATCGCGGCCGGCCAGGTTGGCCTGGACCAGGCTGACCCGTTGCTGATCCTGGCGTTCGATGGTCAAGGGTCCTTCGGATCGTTCCACCGTGACCACGTTGCGCAGGGCGACGAAATTACCCTGCTCGTTGCGGACCGTTATATTGAGAATATCGTCGAAATCCAGCTGCTCGGCATCCTTGAGCCGCATGAAGATTCGATACTCGTAACCGCCGTCGCGATACTGGCCGGCTCCGGCCCCGGCCATGGCGATCTCGATGGTGCGGGCGATCAGGGCCACCGAAAGGCCGAGATCGGCGGCCCGCTGCCGGTCGATCCGCAGCAGTTCCAGCGGCACCCCGCCCTCCCGGCTCAGGCGGAGATCGGCAACCCCCTCGATGTCGGCCACCGCGTCGCGCACCTCGCGGGCGATGCGATCAAGCTGGGCCAGCTCAAAGCCCCGGATCTCGATGACCAGCCTTTCATCCTCGGCCCCGGCGGCCAGGCGCAGGATGAAAAGGCCGCCGCTCCGGGTGCGGGTCTGGGCTCCCGGGATGTCGCGCAACAGGGGGCGCAGGTCGGCGGCGATTTGTTCGCTGGTTCGGCTCCGTTCCCGGGCCGGGACCAGGGCCAGGCGGATATCGGCATTGGCCGGCGCCCCGGTGCGCCAGGTGGTGCCGCCGACCTGGACCACCGAAGCCCGGGTTTCCGGCACCGCCGGCAGGACGATCTTTTCCACCTCGCGGACCTTCTGATCCAGCAGGGCCAATTGAGTGCCGGTTTCCATCTCGACCCCGACCCGCACCTGGCCCTCGTCGGCCTGGGGCATGAATTCGGTGCCCAAGTGGGACAGCAGCATCAGGGCCAGAGCAAAGAGCGAGGCAAAACCGATTACCACCAGGCCCCGGTTGTTGAAGGCCCCTTCCAGGGTACGCTGGTAGCCCCTTTCCAGGCCGCTGAACAGGGCGGCCATCAGCCGGATAAAGCCCCCCCGCAGGCTATGGTCGGTTGTTGCCGCCACCGCCGCCGGCCGGACCAGGCGGGCGGCCAGCATCGGGGTCAGGGTCAGGGCGGTGACCAGGGCGGCCAGCAGGGCGAATCCCACCACCAGGGCCAACTGGCGGAAGAGAATGCCGGCCAGCTCCTCGGCGAAGAGGATGGGGATGAAGATAACCAGGGTGGTCAAGGTGCCGGCGACAATGGCGGCCGCCACCTCGCCGGTGCCCCGCACTGCCGCCTCATGGGGAGCCAGGCGCTGCTTGTCCCGCAAGCGGGCGATGTTTTCCAGCACCACGATGGCGCTGTCCACCATCATTCCCACCCCCAGGGCCAGGCCGCCCAGGGTCATGAGGTTAAGGGTAAAGCCCCCGAAATAAATCAGGGCGAAGGTGGCGATCACCGCCACCGGAATGGCCGCCGCCGCCACCAGGGTCGAACGAATGCTGCGGAGGAAAAAGAGCAGGACCAGGACCGCCAAAGCCCCGCCATACATGAGGGAGCGGCCGACGTTGTCGATGGAGCGCTGGATATATTCGGAAAAATCGATAATCGGAATAATCTCGGCCTGGGGGAAGTCGCGGTTAAGCCGCTCCACCTCCCGCAGCACGTCCCGGGCCACCTGCACGGTGTTGGTATCGGGCTGCTTGCGGATGGCCAGGCGCACCCCCGGCTCATCGTTGATCCGGACGATTCGGGTCACCTTGCGGTGGGTATCGAGAATTTCCGCCACCTGGTTCAGGGTGATCGGCGCTCCGGCCCGCACCGCCACGACGGTGGCGGCCAGTTCCTCAATACTGGTAAACTGGCCGGGGGTCCGCAGGGTTACCTCGAGCCGGCCCCGCTCGATTTCGCCGGCGGGCACGGTGATATTGGCATCGCGAATGGCCTGGCGAATCCCGTCCAGGCTCAGATCCAGGGCCGCGATCTTGTCGGCCAGGAGATTGATCTGGATTTCCCGCTCCAGGCCGCCCCAGACGTCCATTGAGGCCACCCCCGGCACCCGTTCGATCCGGAAGCTCATCTGCTCGTCGATCAGGCGCCGCAACTCCAGGGGATCCATGGGGCTGGCGACCCCCAGGATCAGCACCGGGGTGGCGGAGATATCGAATTTGCGCACCTGGGGCCGGGCGATCTCGTCGGGCAGGAGATGGATGATGCGGTCCAGGCGATCACGGAGGTCGTTGGCCGCCACATCGATGTCGCTTCCCCAGGAAAAGGAGACCCGGACATTGCTGACCCCCTCCGAGGAATTGGAGTTGATGCTTTCCACCCCGGCCACGGCGGCCACTGCCTGCTCGATGGGCCGGGTGATCAGCTCCTCCACCTCTTCGGGGCTGGCGTTTTCGTAAGTGGCGGAAATGGTCAGGGTGGGATAGGTGACCTCGGGCATCAGGTCGATGGGCAGCCGGGCCAGCGACACCGCCCCGATAATCACCGCGATCAGGGTGACCATGGTGGTGAAGACCGGCCGACTGACGGTAAAACGGGCCGGGTTCATCGCCCCTCTTCCCCGGCCGCTCCGGCTTCACCGGCGGGAATGATGATCCGGGCCCCGTCGCTGAGCAGGTGCTGACCCAGGCTGATCGCCAGGCCGGATAGCGCCGGCTCGACAATTTCCACCCGTTCCCGCTCCTGCAGCCCCAGGCGCACCGGGACATAACGGGCGGTAGAGGTTTCCGGATCGGCCAGGAAAAGACCGTATGCGCCGGTCCGCTCGACCAGGGCCGCCCGGGGGACCAGCAAAGCATCATCCTTGCGGGCCAGCTCAATTTCCAGGCGGACGAACATCCCCGGCTTCAAAACCTGCTCGGGATTGGCCACCGCCACCTCCAACCGGGCCTGGCGGGAAGCTTCCCGGACCACCGGGGCCAGGCGGGCCAGCACCCCGGGAAAGGAGCGTTCCCCGAGGGCGTCGGCCCGCACCGTCACCGCCTGGCCGGTGGCCAGACGGGGATAATCCCGCTCCGGGGCGTAGGCCACCGCCACCAGGCGGTCGATGCCCACCAAGGCAAAAACCGGGGTATTGGCGGCCAGCAGCGAGCCTTCATCAACGAAACGCTCGGCGATTACCCGCTCCTGCTCCTCTCCCTGCCAGTCGGCCCGGATTTCGGTATAAGACAGCCGCAGGTTGGCCGCCGCCAAAGCGGAGCGCCGCAGGGAAACCTGGGCGGCGGCCACCGCTACCCGGGCCTGCTGGGCCTGGTAGTTGGCCAGGGCCGTATCCAGTTCAGCCTCGGAGGCAACTCCCTGCTGGCGCAGCCGCTGCACCCGCTCATAATCCCGTTGGCTGGTGGCCAGGGAGCTTTCCGCCTCGATCAGGCCGGCCGCGGCCACCTCCAGCTCGGCCTGGGCCTTGGCCACATCCAGGCGGTATTCTTCCTGGTCCAGGCGAGCCACCACCTGGCCCCGGCGCACGACGTCACCGAGGTCCGCGTGCAGCTCCAGCAGGCGGCCGCCGACCCGGGCCGCCAGATCGAAGCGGGAAGCCGGCTGCAAGGTGCCGGTGAAACTGCGCCGCTCCACGATGGTTCCCCGTTCCAACGGGGTCACCTCCACCGCCACCGCCGCCGAGCCGGGGCGGCCGGGAGCCGGAACCGCGTTGCCGGCATCATCTTCCCGGCCCAGATACCAGTAGGCCAGCACCAGCAAAAAAAGCGCCAGCCCGGCGCCCAACATGGTTTTTTGGTCTGGTTTCCACATAATTACGATAATAATAAATTCCGGCGTTCTTGTAAAAATTATAATAATAACGGCCAGACAATCCCGGGACCATGAAGTTCCCGATAATCATGGCAAACTTGGCCTGGCATACAATCAACCTGCAGCCTGCCGGCACCGGAAGCGCCAAGGCAAACGGCCGGCCACCCGGAGGCCCCGCCAACAATTCGGAGCTTCCCCCTTGACAAAGGGGGCTCCGTTAAGATAGTAATCGATTACTCACTTAACGGAGCCGCCATGCCCCCCGCCAGCAAACATCTTCCCGCCGCCCAGCGCCGAGCCGCCACCGTAGCGGCAGTACTTGAACTGGCCGGCGAACGAAACCCCGGCGAAATCACCACCGCCGCCATCGCCAGCCGGATGAATCTGACCCAGGGCGCCCTGTTCCGCCATTTTCCCAGCAAGGACGCGATCTGGCAGGCGGTTATGGCCTGGGTGGCCGAGCAACTGCTCAAGCGGGTGGAAAAGGCCGCCGGTGCCGCGCCCTCCCCTTTGGCCGCCTTGGAGGCGATGTTCATGGCCCACATCGCTTTTGTCGTCGCCCATCCCGGCATCCCCCGGATGCTTTTCGGGGAATTGCAGCGCCCGCAGGCTTCCGCGGCCAAAGATGTGGCCCGTACCCTGGTCGATCGTTACCGGCGGCGGCTGGCCGAATTGATCGAAGCCGGCAAAAACTCCGGCCAACTGGCCCCGGAAGTTGATGGCGCCGCGGCCGCGGCGCTGTTCATCGGCATGATCCAGGGCCTGGTCGTCCAATCCCTGCTGGCGGGCCGCCCCGAGCAGATGCAAGAGGGCGCCCCCGGGGTTTTCGCTATCTTTAAGCGAGGCATCGTCAAGCAGCAAACCGGCAGCAACCCCAACCGCGAACGCAAGAAACCATGACTGAACAAAAAAAACACTTGAACCGACGCCAGGGACTGGTCGTGCTTCTGTTGGTCGCGGCACTCGGCACCTGGGTCGGCTTCGGCGTAGCCGAGCGCCTGGTGGTCACCTTCAACCCCCCGCCGCCGGAAGCGGTCCGTCCCCTGGTGGTGGAAACCATGGTGCTGACCCCGCAAGACCTCGAACGTTGGCGGCGCTATCCCGGCTCCATTGCCGCCGAGAGACAAATCAACCTCAGCAGCCGGACCACCGGGCGCATCGAGGAAATGCCGTTTCGCTCCGGGACCCGGGTCCAAGAGAATGCCCTGCTGGTTTTGCTTGACGACCGGGAATTGCGCCAGGAACTGGTCCGCCTGGATCTGCAGACCCAGGCCATCGCCGCCGACCTGGACCTGGCCCGCCGCAAGCTCGCCCGGCAGGAACGGCTCTATGCCGATGCCGCCACCCCGGCGGAAGCGGCGGAAGAGGCCCGAAACCGGGTGGAGTTCCTGGCCGCCTCCCTGGCCGCCAATCACGAAATGCAGGCCATCGCCGCCACCCGGCTTGACTACGCCCGGGTCCGGGCCCCCTTTGCCGGGATGATCGGCCAAATTTATGCCCTGCCCGGGGACCTGGCTTCACCGGGCCAACCCCTGCTGGAACTGGTGGCCGACGACGAACTGAAAGCGGTTTTCGTCATCCCCCAGGGGGACTTGGCCGAAATCCGGCCCGGGGCTCCGGTCCGGATAACCGCCGCCGATTTCAGCCTGCAAGAGACCGGAGGACCGATCCGCGAAGCTCTGCCCGCGGAGCGAAGCTGGGCCGGTTCCCTCGACCGGCTCCATCCCAGCCTGGAGGCCCCGGGGCGGGGAGCCAGAGCGGAAGCCCTGTTGCCCCGGGGGGTGGAAGGACTGCGGCCCGGCATGACCGCGGTGGTTGAGGTGCTGGCCGAACGGGCGGAAAAGGCGCTGGTCATCCCCGCCGAAGCCCTGCATTACCGGGCTTTGCAACCCCACGTTTTTGTTGTCGAAGAAGAGCGGGCCCGGCGGCGGGAGGTGGTAACCGGACCGGAAGCCGGCGGCCTGGTCGTCGTGCTGGCGGGCCTTGAGGCCGGGGAAAAAATCATCACCACCCCCTATCCCGACCTGGTCGACGGCCGCGCGCTGCAATTGGTCAGCCCGCCGCCCGCCGACGGTGATTCCGCCGTCAGGCCCGAACCGGCCCGGAAAAAGGAACTTGAATGACCGCTCTGCCCCGCTGGGTTCTGGCCCATCGCCACGCGGTTCTGGCCGCCCTGGCGGCGGTGCTGATCTTGGGCCTGGACGCTCGCTTTCAGCTGCCGGTGCAGCTTTTCCCCGACACCGACCCCCCGATGGTCACGGTGATCACCCCCTTTCCGGGAATGGCTGCCGAGGACGTGGCCGAACAGATCAGCAAGCTGATGGAGGAGGAGTTTGCCGGCATCGACGGCGTCCGGGCCCTGCGCTCCACCAGCCGGGAGGGACTGGCGGTGGTGGAGGTGGAGTTTCACTACCATTTCTCCAGCGCCGTCGGGGCCGTGGAAGTCCAGAACGCCATCAACCGGATCCGCCGCAATCTCCCCGCCGCCATGGGCGACCCCCAGATCCAGGAGTTTTCCTCGGCCCAGCGCCCCATCATCACCCTGGCCCTGAGCAGCGATGAACTGACCCTGGCCAAGGTAAGGGAAGTGGCCGAAAACCGGGTCCGCGACCGGCTCAACCTGGTAGAGGGGGTGGCGGCCGTAGATGTGCTGGGGGCCAACCGCCTGCAGCTGGAAGTGCGCCTGCAGCGCGACCGCCTCGCCAGCCACGGCGTCACCCCGGAGCAGGTAATGGCCGCCCTGCGGGACTGGAATCTCAGCGAGGCCGGGGGCCGCGGCCAGCGAGGCCGCCTGGAGACGGTGGTCCGTTTCGACACCCCCCTGCGGGATGCCGCCGACGCCGCCGACCTGGTGCTCCAGCGCCGCGGCGACCATCTTTTGCGGCTGGCCGACGTAGCCGAGGTTCATCTTGTCCCCGGCGAGCCCCGCTCCGCCTATCGCCACGACGGTCGCCCGGCCATAGCGGTCCAGGTTCTCAAGCGCAGCGAGGCCAATACGGTGGAGGTGGCGGATCGCATCTTCGCTCTCCTGGAAGAGTTGGACCGGGAGGAACCGGCCATCACCTTCGCGGTGGCCGAGGATGATTCCGCCTTCACCCGGGTGGTGATCAGCAGCATGACCTTGACGATCTTGAGCGCCATCGGCCTGACCATGCTGGTGGTGCTGCTCTTTCTCGGCAATTTGCGCCAGGCCCTGATTGTCGCCACCACCATTCCCGTCGCCTTTCTGGCCACCTTCGGCCTGATGCGCCTGGGAGGCCTGCAACTGGACATGGTGACCATGTCGGCGATTATTCTGGCCATCGGCCTGCTGGTGGACGACAGCATCGTCATCCTGGAAAACATCCACCGGCGCCTGGAAGAGGGCCAATCCCCGGAGACGGCCGCCAGCACCGGCACCGGCGAAATTATGGCGGCCAAGATCGGCGGCACTGTCACCACTTTGGCCGTGCTGGTCCCCCTCACTTTTCTCGGCGGCTTCGTCGGCGAACTCTTCCGCCCCCTGGCCCTGACCCTGGCCTTCGCCCTTTCCTCTTCCCTGGTGGTGGCCCTGACCCTGGTGCCGCTGCTGGCGGCCGCTCTCCTGGGCCGCGGACCTGTCGCTTCCCGGCGGGCCGGACGGTTTGACCGGCTCAGCGGCGGGCTGCGGGATATCTATCTTGGCTTGCTGACCGGGGGCCTGCGCCGACCGGCCGTCACCTTCGGTCTGACCATCGTCCTGCTGCTGGCCAGCCTGGCGCTGATCCGGATCGGCGGCAGCGAAATGATGCCCCGCTTCGACTCGGGCAGCTTCCGGGTCTTGCTGGACATGGTCCCCGGCACCCCCCTGCCGGTCACCCTGGCCACCGTGGCCGAAGTGGAAAAAGTCCTGCTGGCCGAGGTCGCGGTGACCGGGGTCAGCACCCGGATCGGCTACGAACCCGGCGCCCGCTACCTGGGCGGCCGGGGAGCCATGGACCCGCACCAGGCCGAAATCAGTGTTGATCTGACGCCCCGCAACCGGCGTGATGAAAGCCAGTGGTCGATCATGGAGCGCCTGCGCCGGGCGGTGCAAACTCTGCCGGGCGTGACCCTGGGGGTTTTCCAGGAACAGGGCGGCACCGCCCGGCCCACCACCAGCGCCCCGGTGGTGGTCGAAATCAGCGGACCGGATCCGGCCCGGCTCGCCGCCCTGGCCGAAGGGACCCTGGCTCTGCTGCACGGAGTTCCGGGGATTCGTGATCCCTACAAAAACTGGGACCTGGACCGCCCCGAAACCCGGGTGGTCATCGATCGCGAACGGGCCGCCGAGCTGGGCCTTAACGGTCGGGAAATCGCCGCCACCGTCCGGCGCGCCCTGGACGGGGAAACCGTTACCGCCTACCGCCAGCGCGACCGCCGGGACCTGGAGGTGGTGATTCGTTATGAGCCGAGGGATCGCCACCAGCGGGAAGGACTGGAAGAAGTCCTGCTGCTGGGCAGCAGCGGGCAGGGTGTACGCCTGGCCGAAGTCGCCGCCTTCACCACCGCCTACGGGCCCCGCCTGGTCTCCCGCCAGAATTTCCGCCGCACCCTGGAGGTCCGGGCCTGGGTCAGCGGCGAACGCCCCCTCTCCCACGTGGTGGACGAAATCCAACGGGCCCTGCCCGCCCTGGCCCCTCCGCCCGGCTATAACCTGGCCATCACCGGGGAACAGCAGGACCTGGCGGAGGCCCGCGGCCGCCTCCTGCGGGCGCTGGCGGTCAGCGCCCTGGCCGTTTACCTGCTGCTGCTGGTCCAGTTTCGCTCCCTGGCCCAGCCGCTGGTGATCATGACAGCCATCCCCCTGCAATTTATCGGGGTGGCGGCGGCCCTGGCGGTGGCCGGCAAATATCTCTCCATGCCCGCCCTGCTTGGTATTGTCCTGCTGGTGGGCATCGTGGTCAACAACAGCATCATCCTGGTGGACTTCGTCCTGGCCGGACGCCGGCAAGGCCTGCCCCTGGAGGAGGCGATCATCGCGGCGGTGGCCACCCGGTTCCGCCCGGTGATGATGACCGCTCTGTCCACGGTGGCCGGCATGCTGCCCCTGGCCCTGGAACTGGCGGTAGGTTCGGAACGCTTTTCCCCCATCGCCACCGTGATCAGCGGCGGTATTCTGGCCTCGACCCTTTTGACTTTGGTGGTTATCCCGGTTTTACTGCGGATTACCCTGGCCAGATCTTGGCCGAACCAGGCATAATCAACCGTCGGGGGATAAACTTAACCACCAGGCCGGTCCCCTGATCCCAGGGGTTTGGGGAAGCGGAGTTAACCGGCACGCTTGAGTATGGAATCGAAAATCATCACCGATAAGATAAGCAACCAGGGGGGAAAGATGAGATATTTCTGCAAGATGAAGGGTTCCGGCCAGTGCCCGCCCCGGGTCAGCGGCAGCGAGATTTTCTGGTCCTGGCTGGGGGCCTTCCTGGGGGTGGCGGCGGTGGCCCTGCTCCACTACCCTTTCCTGGAGGGCACCGGCCTGCTGCTGATCGTCGGCTCCTTCGGGGCCTCGGCGGTGCTGATCTACGGCGCCATCAGCAGCCCCCTGGCCCAGCCCCGCAATCTGCTCGGCGGCCATGTCCTTTCCGCCCTGGTCGGGGTGGCCTGCTACCAGCTGCTGGAACCCCATCTCTGGCTGGCGGCGGCCCTGGCGGTGGCCACGGCCATCGCCCTGATGCACTTCACCCGGACCCTGCACCCCCCCGGCGGGGCCACCGCCCTGATCGCGGTTATCGGCGGGCCGGAAATCCACGACCTGGGCTTCTGGTATGTTCTGTTGCCGGTGGCCACCGGGGCGGTGATCATGCTGGTGGTGGCCCTGCTGATCAACAACATTCCCGCCAACCGGCAGTACCCCGAATTCTGGTTCTGAGCCGCGCCGACGACAGGACTTGCTTATTTATGGTTGCTCCGCCTGGACCGACCAACACGGCAGGGGGTTGGAACAAGGTTGTCATCGTTGACGGGCGGGGGCAAAGCTGGCATCCTGCGGGAGGGATTAAGATCCTCCAGCATGCTTAAAGAGGAGCGGTGCTTGATGAACCCAGACGAGCATTTCATGGGCCTGGCCCTGGAGCAGGCCAAGGCAGCCCTGGCGGCCGGGGAGTTTCCGGTGGGGGTGGTAATCGTGGCCGAGGGCGCGGTGGTGGCCGAGGGCCGCCGGCAGAACAGCGGCGGGGCCAATCCCACCGAACTGGACCATGCCGAAATCGTCGCCATCCGCCGGCTGTTGGGCCGCCGACCGGAAATCGAGCGGGGCGAACTGACGGTTTACGCCACCATGGAGCCCTGCCTGATGTGTTACGCCGCCCTGCTGCTCAACGGCGTGCGCCGGATTGTTTACGCGTACGAAGACGCCATGGGCGGCGCCACTTCCCTGCCCCTGATCCAGCTGGCCCCGCTCTACCGGCAAATGGCCCTGAAAGTGCTGGTCACCCCCCATGTTCGCCGCCGGGAAAGTCTGGAACTTTTCCGCCATTTTTTCCGCCAGCCCGACAATCTCTACTGGCAAGGCAGCCTGCTGGCCGAATATACCCTCAAGCAGTAAACCCTCACCAACCAGTCCATCCTGGCCCGTTCGGCTGCGCTGCTCTCCCGGCCGTAATCCAGCCGGCCCCGGCGCAGGTGGTGCCCGGCGGCCCGCCAGAGTCCGGGAATCCCCTCGCCCGGCCCCGGGCCCTAGCTGGAATTGCCGGCCAGACCTTTATGGCGACTCAAAAAAAGCTTGGCGGCCACAAAGAGGGCTGAGAGGATCAGGAGTGGGGCGATCAACTGCCAGGAGAAGAAATCCCCCCCTTCTTCCAGGCTGGTCAACTGGTAAATGGCGCTGGAATAGAGATAGCCTTTGACGCTGAAGCCGATGATAGTGGAGGGCACGAAATAGCGCAGGGGCAGGGCGAGAATCCCCGCCCCGTAATTGATCACCGAATGGGGAAAGCTGGGGAAAAGACGAACCGCGGTCAGGGCGATGAAATCCCCATGGCGGCGAATAAAGCCGAACAGGGGAGAGTGGCGGATTCGCTCACTCTCTCCCCGGGACAGCCGGCCGGAAAAAAAATAGGCCAGCAGAGCCCCGCCAACCCCGCCGATGATGATGATCACCGTCGCCGCCAGCGGGACAAAAAGTGCCCCGCAAAGCCACATGAAAAAGGAGCCGGGCAGGGCCAGGGCGTAAAAAATCGCCATCAGGCTGACCATAAGGGGGGCAAACCACCAGCGATGGGCGTATTGCCGGCTCAATTCCAGCACTTCGAACCAGTCCACCAGTTCCAGCCGCTGGGCCAGAACTCCCAAGAGCAGCAAGGCCAGCAGGAGCAGCAATTTGAGCGGCGGCCGGCGTTTTGGGGTTTTCTTTTTTTCCATAAAATCGGACAACAGCCTGCTTCCCTGCTTCTCCGGCCGCCCGTCGGCATTACTCTTTGCGCGAGGGGGCAACCGGGATTAATCTTGCTCGTCAGCCAGGGCGGCTACTTTTTGTTGTAATTCCTTGGTGATTCGGGTGGCCGCCGCCTCCCGCGATTCTGCCGCGCCCTGTGACGATGGTTCAGCCGGGGTGGTGGTCCCGGCCGCGGCCAGTTGATCGGCATGCACGGCGGGACCGAACTGGATCCTGATCGGATGCGGCCGGGGCCAGCTCCGGCCCCGGGGCCAGGCCTCATAGGCCCCACGAATGTATGCGGGTACCACAAAAACCCGGTAGCGGTCAAGGAGCATCCCGAGTCCGGGCCGAAAATCCAGCAGGCGGCCGCTCAGGGAACGTTCCCCTTCCGGAAACCAGACCAGGTTATAACCCCGGTCCAGAATCAGGGCTCCGAAAGCCAGGCTGGAAGCCGTGGCCCGGCGCGGATCGATGGGCACCACCTGACCCAGGCGGCAGACCAGGCGGAAAAAGATATTTCTGAAGGCAATCTCGCTGAGCCCGGCAAAGTAAGTTCGGCGCACAACGGCAAAAGGCAGGGCCGCGGCCAGGGCGAAGGGGTCGAGGAAACTGACGTGGTTGGGGGCCAGGACAAAGGGGCCGGCGGGCAGATTTTCCCGGCCGGCAAAACGGAGGCGAAAAATTCCCCGGATCAGCAACCGGTTGAGCTGGTAGAGGCACCAGGCCAGGCCGACCTGGAAGCGGTTGAGGGGGGCCAGCCAGCGCCGCCTTTCAGCGTCCAGCACCGCGGCGGGATCGGCCAGGGGATCGGCAACATTGAAGCCCCGCCCTTCTTCGCTCAGCCGGACCACCTCTTCGAGCAGATCCCGCACCGTCTCAATCCGGCCGATGGCTTCCTCATGCAACTCCACATCGGCATGGCGGCCGAGCTCCATGGCCAGGTTGAGCCAGCCCAGCGAATCAATGCCCAGATCCAGGTGGGGACTGGAATCGGGACTGAGGCGGACCTGGGGATAGCGGCGGGCCAGCCATTCCCAGACCGCCCGGGCCGCCGGCACATCGAGCAGGGCCCGGTCGTGGTCGGACATATCGTGCAGGGGAATCGGTTCGGCGGCGGCCTCCGGCTGCCGTTCGGCCCGGGCCTGTTCATAGCGCCGGACCAGGAGATGGCGGCGGATTTTGCCCAGGCGGGTCCGGGGCAAGGCCTCGCGATCGACAGCGTATTCATCCGGCCGCTGGTAGGAGGGCAGGTCGCGGGAAAGCTCCAGCAGGGCCCGGCGCAGGGCTTCCTCCACCTCATGTTCGCCGGCCCGGCGCAGGGCGGCCAGGTCGGGAACCAGCAGGGCCGCCAGTTTGTCCCGGTAGAACAGAACCCCGGCCTCCCGGATCAAAGGATGACCGGCAATGGCATCCTCCAGGGCTTCGGGCTGGATATTCTTGCCCCCGGCGGTGACGATCAGGGTGGAGGCCCGGCCGGCCAGGAACAGAAAGCCGTCGGGATCCAAATAGCCCAGATCGCCGGTCCTGAACCAGCCCTCGGCAAAGGCCTCGGCGCTCTTCTCGGGCAGGTTCAGGTAACCGGCAAAAACGCTGGGGCCCCGGGCCAAAACTTCTCCGATAATTTGCGGCCGGGCTCCAGTTGCCCGGTCAGCGTCCGGCTCCTCTCCCGCCGGGCCGGCCTTATCCTCCTTGACCGGCTCTATCCGCAGTTCCACTCCCGGCACGGCCCGGCCGACACTGCCGGCCCGGCCGCCCTCAGGGGGATTGATGGTGAGCAGGGGGGCGGTTTCGGTCAGGCCGTAGCCGATGGCCACCTGCCAGCCCAGGGCCTCCAGCTTCAGGGCCAGTTCGGGGTCCAGGGCCGAACCGCCGGAGGCCAGCAGCCGCAACGAAGGTCCCAGCTTGCGATGCAGGGGAGCCAGCAGGCGGCGGCCGATCCCCAGGCCGAAGCGGCGCCGGCAGAAAGCCGCCAGGCCGGCGGCGGCCTGAAAGTAGAGCCGGGCCGGCAGACCCCCGGCCGTCGCCTTGGCCACGATTCCCTCATACATCGCCTGGTAGAGCCGGGGAACCCCGATCATGGTGGTGGCCCGGCCTTCCTTGATGGCCCGGAGAATCCGGGAACCGGTCAGAGCATCGGGCAGAATCAGCGGCAGACCCAGCCCCAGGGGAACCAGCAGGCCGATTACCAGGGGATAGACATGGTGAAAGGGCAGGGGCAACAACACGCGGTCGGCGCCGGTCACCAAGCCGGTGGCGCCGATGGCGTTGACCTGAAAGACCAGGTTGGCATGACTCAGGGGTACGCCCTTGGCCGGCCCGGTGGTCCCGGAGGTGTAGAAGAGGGCGGCCGGATCTTCGGGGCGCCGGGTTCCGACGGCCAGGTCGGGATTGGCGGCTTCCCCCGGCAGTTCGGCCAGGGGAATCAGGCGCAAATCGGCGGCGGAATCGAGGCGGGCCAGGCGTTCTTCCTGGCCGTGGCCGACGAAGAAAAAGCGGGCGCCGCTGTCGGCCAGGACATGGCCCAGGCCGGCCTCGCTGATCTGGGCATCCAGGGGCATGATCACCGCCCCCGCCCGCCAGCCGGCCAGGGCGGCGATTATCCATTCCGGCCGGTTTTCCCCCAGCAGCCCGACATAATCCCCCGGCCGGACTCCCATCTCGATTAGAGCCGCGGCCACCCTTTCCACTTCGGTGGCCAGCCGGCGGTAGGACCACGGCCGCGTTTGCTCGGCCTCCACCAGCAGCAGGGCCTCCTGTTCCCCATGTTCCGCCAGCCCGGCCAGCAGGTCCTGCAAAGTGGCAATTTCCCCGCTCATAAGTCCCCTTTAATACAATTTTTACTCTTCATTTCACGCCCCCGGTGTTTACCCCGGGAGAGGTTTGAACCAGCGCAGGCGCAAAGTGTTCATCACCACCGTAATCGAGCTGAAGGCCATGGCCGCGGCGGCCAGCATCGGATTCAGGATCAGGCCGAAAAAGGGATAAAGGGCGCCGGCGGCCACCGGAATCAGGACGATATTGTAAAAAAAGGCCCAGAAGAGATTCTGGCGGATCATGCTCATCGTCGCCCGGGAAAGCCGGATGGCGGTGGGCACCCCGTGGAGGTCGCCGGAAACCAGAGTGATATCGGCGGCTTCCATGGCCACATCGGTGCCGGTGCCGATGGCGATGCCGACATCGGCCTGGGCCAGGGCCGGGGCGTCATTGATGCCGTCGCCCACCATGGCCACCCGCTTGCCCTCGGCCTGCAGGGCCTGGACCGCCGCCGCCTTGTCTTCGGGCAACACCTCGGCCAGCACCCGGGTGATCCCCACCTTGGCGGCGATGGCCTCGGCGGTGCGGCGATCATCGCCGGTCAGCATCACCACTTCCAAACCCAATTGGCGCATTTCGCGCACGGCGGCGGCGGAAGAGCTCTTGACGGTGTCGGCCACCGCCAGCAGGCCGGCGAGCCGGCCGGCCACCGCGACCATAATCGGGGTCTTGCCTTCGTCGGCCAGGCGGGCGGCCTGCTCCTGCCAGTCCTGCCCCACCGCGATTTTTTCCCGTTCCAGCAGGGCCCGGTTGCCGATCAGCAATGGCCGGCCCCCCACCTCGGCCCGCAGGCCAAAACCGGGAATGGCCTCAAAACCGGCGACCTCGAGCGATTCCAGGCCCCGATCGGTGGCGGCCCGGACGATGGCCTCGCCCAGCGGATGCTCGGAGGCCCGCTCCACCGCCGCCACCAGGGTCAGCAACCGCTCTTCCGCCAACTCATCCTCCGATGCGGATTTTTCCGCCGAGTTTTCCTTGCGGCCAGCCCTGCGATCGCCCTTGCTTTCCCCGGGAAAGGCAAAAGCGGGGGCCACCAGGATATCGGTCAGCGCCGGTTGCCCCACGGTGATGGTCCCGGTTTTGTCCAGAACCACGGCGTTGAGCTTGTGGGCCATTTCCAGGGCCTCGGCCCCCTTGATGAGAATGCCGTTTTCCGCCCCCTTGCCGGTGCCGACCATGATCGCGGTGGGGGTGGCCAGGCCCAGGGCGCAGGGACAGGCGATGATCAGTACCGCGATAAAGACGGTCAGGGCAAAAATCAGCGAGGGCTCGGGGCCGAAGGCCCACCAGAAGACGGCGCTGACCGTGGCGGTGATCACCACTGCCGGCACGAACCAGGCGGCGATCTGGTCCACCAGCTTCTGGACCGGGGCCTTGGAGCCCTGGGCTTCCTCCACCAGGCGGATGATCTGGGCCAGCATGGTGTCCCGGCCTACCTTGGTGGCCCGCATGCGGAAGCTGCCGCTCTTGTTGATGGTGGCCCCGATCACCGGATCGCCCACCTTCTTGCTCACCGGCAAACTTTCCCCGGTGAGCATCGACTCGTCCACACTGGAGCGGCCGGCGACCACCTCCCCGTCCACCGGGATTTTTTCCCCCGGCCGGACCAGGATTATTTCCCCGACCCCCACCTCCTCGATGGGGATATCGAGAAGGGTTTCCCCGTTGGCTCCGGTTTCCGGGGGTTCGCCGACAAGGTCCGGCCCATTGACGGCAGCGGGAACCGGACCCGCCAGCGCAGTTGGGCCGGATTCAGCCCCTTTCTGCGGCCCGGGAAAGGGGATCGGCGACAGGGTACAGGCGGCGCCGGCCTCGGGGCCGCAGCTCGCACCTCCCTCCCCGGCCATGGCCGTGTTGCTCCGCACCACCCGGGCGGTCTTGGCCTTGAGGCCCATGAGTTTGCGCATGGCCTCCGAGGTCTTGCCCCGGGCCCGGGCTTCCAGCAGCCGGCCCAACAGAATCAGGGTGGTAATCACCGTGGCCACGTCATAGTACAACTGGTAAGGGAAACCGAGACCGGTGAGAAAACCGGGCGCCAGGGTCATGGCGGCGCTGTAGGCCCAGGCCGAGGTGGTTCCCATCGCCACCAGGACGTTCATGTCGCTGGTCCCGTGGCTGAGAGCCCCCCAGGCTCCCCGGTAGAAGCGCCAGCCGGAAACGAACTGGACCGGGGTGGTCAGCAGCAGCAGGGTAAAAGGGTTGCTCAGCCAGGCGGGCACCACGGCCAGGGCCCAGTCATGGTAGCGCATGGGCACCATTTCCGGCAGGCTGCCGAAGAGCACCACCGAAGTGAGCACCGCGGCCAGAGCGAAATCCAGCTGCAGGTGGCGCAGGGCCCGGGCCCGATCCTGCCGTTCCCGGTCGACCAGGGCCGGGTCCTGGTCGGTCAAAGCGGCCTTGAAGCCCAGGGAATCCACCGCCGCCATCAATTCCGCCGGCGTAACCAGGGCCGGATCATACTCGACCACCCCTTTTTCGGCGGCCAGGTTGACCCGGGCCGCGCTGACTCCCTCCAGGCGGGATACGACCTTCTCGATCCGCGCCACGCAGGAAGCGCAAGTCATCCCGGAAATTTTAAAGTCCAGGCGGGCGGGGGCCGCGTTGGGCGCTTTCGAGGCTGAAGACGACATGGAACTGCTCCCTGTTCTGCAAAGCTTTTGGCCGCGGGAAATCCGGTCACCAGGACTGACGCCATGACGCTGATTTGTGGCAATCAGGGCGGAAATCTTCTACAATAAGCTGACTGAACACCGGGAAGATCAACCTCGACCAGCCGGCGAGCCGCCACCGCTCACGATACAGGATTCCGCCCTATTTTGAAACCTTCCACCAACATATACGCGCGTACCCTATGATGATCAAGCGCCTGCTCCTGACCCTGGCGGTGCTGCTGACCCTGGCCGCCGTGCTTTACGGGGCCCGGGAAATCCTGATCGGGCCCCGGCTGGTGGCGGCCCTCAATACCCGGCTGCCGCCCGCCCTGGGCCTGGAAGTCCGGGTGGCCCGGATCGGCGGCAATTATTTTAACCGACTGCAGCTGCACGACCTGCAAGTCATAGCGGTGGCGCCGGATGCCGGCGCCGAAACAGCGGCGGCCGCCAACAACCCCTGGCTGGAACTCGACGCCCGCCGGCTTGACCTGGACTACTCCCTGCCCGTCCTGCGCCACGGCCTGGAGGCCTTTCTCGCCACCCTCCAGGTCAACCTGGCCGGCGGCCGCCTCGATCTGGACCTGGATGCCCTGGCAGCCCCGTCGCCGGATCCCGGGCCGGGAACCCTCGACATCGCGGCCATCAATGCCGCCCTGGAAGATGCCGCCGGGATCATCGCCCTGCTGCCGCCCATCTCCCTCCAAGAACTCGATTTTCAGCTGCAAAGGGGCGATTTCCGTCTGACCGCGGCCGCGCTGGAGCTGCTGCTGGCCGCCGGCCAGCTGGAACTGGCAAGTTCCCTGGTCAGCCTTGATCACCCCAGCCTGCTACCTCTGCAAGACCCTCTGCAAGCGACCCTGGCCCTCCACGACCAGGATGGTATCAGCGCCAGAGTGGCATGGGGCGATTTGCTCACCCTGCGGACGGGCGAACTGACCTGGAATTTGAACCGCTCGCAAATCGCCCTGGAGCTGGACGCCCCGCTTCTGGCGGCGGAACTGAGCCTGGCGGCGGAACTGGCCCCGGCCGAATGGCACGGGGAGCTGGTTATCCCGAGCTTGGAGCTGGCCCGGCTCGACGCCCTGCTGGCGAACCCGCCGCCTTTAAGCGGAGCAATCAGCGGCCGAACCGAAATCCGCCTTGATCCCGCCGCCCCCTGGACCGACCTGGGCGGCGAGCTGGCCCTGCAAATCCGCGGGGGCGCCGTCGCCGGCCGGAACCTTGACGATCTTGATCTTCTGGCCGCTATCGACCAGGGCCAACTCAACCTGGCCCGGCTGACCGCCAGCCTGGGAGAAAATCACCTGGAGCTGGAGCGGTTGCAACTGCCCCTGGTTGCCCTGTTGAGCGGCGACTGGCGGCAACTGTTGAACCAGAGCCAGATGGCGGCATTGCACGGTGATTTGGGCGATATTCCCCTCCTGTTCGCCGCCGCCGGCCGGCCCCTGGCCCCGGAGACGGAGGCCCTGATCCCCGACCACCTCCTCCGCCTGCAGGCCTCCCTTAAAGACGGGGTCCTCGCCCTCTCCGATACCCGCCTGGCAAGCGGGGCGGGCGAGCTGGAGCTGCCCCGGGCCTTGATCGGGCCCTGGCCGGACTCGGAGAGTTTTTTAGACCTGCCCCTGCAGGTCCGGCTGAAACTGGCGATCAACAATCTGGCCGGTTTCGACTCCCTTTGGGGCTTGCCGCCGGTGGCCGGCCGGATCGGGGCGGAGCTGGAAATGGAAGGGACTCCCGCCGCTCCCGGCGGAGACCTGCGGCTGGAAGCAGCCGGCCTCCAATGGCAAAATTTCGCGCTCGACCGTCTGGAGGCCCGGCTCAGCGGCGACCGGGAGCGGATCCGGATCGATCATCTCGATTTACAGCATAACTCCGATCGGCTGAAGGCCACCGGAGAGTTCGACCTCCGGGGACTGCCCGCCCTCCAGGTCCTGCGGGATTCGGAGGGCTCCCAACCCGTCGGCCCCCCGGCCGTTGACCTGCTGACCGGGCTGCCGGTTCCGGTCCGCCTGCTGCTCGAAGGGCTGCGCTGGGAAAATTTCCGGGCCGAATTCCAGTTGGCCGATGCCGCCGCCTACGCCGAATTATTGCCCCTGGCCTGGCGCTTCCACGGCCGCCTGGATGGGGAAATCAACAGCGCGGGAACTCCCCGGCTACCCCAAGTCCAGACCACCCTGCAGCTCCGGGACCTGCGCTGGCAAAATCCCGAGCAACCCTGGCAACTGATCCAGCCCCTCGATATATCGGCTGAATTAATCCTGCGGGACAGCGAACTCGCCGTCCATCACCTGGCCGTCCACCACCGCGAGGACCGCTTCAACGCAACCGCTGTTATCCTGCTGCCGGCCGTCACGGGCTTCAGCGATCCGGCTGAACTGGCCCTGGAAAACCTGCAAGCCCGCTTGGCTCTGGCTGATTTGGGCGCTTATGCCGACCTGCTGCCGGCCGCCTGGCTGAACGCCCAGAACGGAACGGACATGAGCCAAGCTGCCGACGCCCTGAACGGGGCTGATCGCCTGGCCGGAGCGCTGGTCCTGGAACTGGAGGGCGGCGGCACCCTGGCGGAACATGATTTCCAGACCGCCATCGAGCTTGACCAGGGGCGTTGGGGAGATATCAGCCTGGCCGCCCTCAACGGCCGCCTGCACTGGCGCTGGCCGCAGGGCGCGGCGGACGCCCTCGCCGGAGAGGCTGATTTTGCCGGCATTAACCTGCGCCGGGGAGACTTGCTGATCTCTCAATTCAACGGCCAACTGGCCCTGGCCGGCGGGCGGCTCCAGCTAAGCCGGGGAGAACTGGCAACCGATTATGGCCACCTGCGCCTGGCCGCTGAAATCGCCGACCTCTTTGCCCCCGGCCTTGATCTGCGCCTCCCCGAGCTGACCTGGAGCAACGAGGCTTTCCAGCTCGCCCTGGCCCGACCGGCTCGCCTGCTCATCACCGCCGGCCGCCTCAACCTGGTCGATCTCGAGTTGGCCGGCCATGACACTACCATTTCCCTCCAGGGCGGCCAGGACCCGGCCGCCGCCGGTCAACTGGCCCTGCAAGGCGGCCTGCACAGCGACAACCTGGAATGGCTGGCCCCCTTCATCCCCGGGCTGCGCCGCCTGGAGGGCCGCCTGGCCGCCGATTTTCAGTTAAGGGGCAGCCTCGCCGACCCCGAACTCAGCGGCTTCCTGCGCCTGGATCAGGGCGAGCTGCGCCTCAGCGGCGACGCTCCGGCCCTGAGCGCTATCCGGGCCGAGGCTCAATTCGATCAGCGGGGCCTCGAACTCATCGCCCTGCAAGGACTCTGGGGCGGGGCCCCCTTCAATATGCAAGGCAGGATCGACCTGCCCCCGGCCTTTCCCGCCGATTTGAGCCGGGAATTGATGATCAACCTCGAGCTGCGCGGGGAGGATATTCTTTTTTACCGGGCCGAAGGCATCCGGGTCCGGGGCCGGACCGAACTTAAAATCAGCGGCCCGCTGGAGCGCCTGCGGGTCGAAGGCGAGGTCGCGATCAGCGACGGCCGCTACACCCGCAACGTCGACTTTCTCCAGGCCTTTCGGGCGCCCGGGGGACCGCGGCCCCAAAGCGGGCTCGGCCTTTTTTCTCTGACCTCGGCGCCTTGGCGGGATATCACCTTCAATATCCGGCTCACCGCTCTCCAGCCCTTTCTGGTGACCAACAACATGGCCCGGGGCAGCCTGCGGCCGGAACTGCTGTTAAGCGGCAGCGGCGAGCTGCCGGTGCTCACCGGTGAAATCTATCTCGATCCGACCCGGATTTCCCTGCCCTCGGGCCGCTTCAACATCGAATCGGGCCTGATCCGGTTTCCCGCCCATGATCCCGACCGGCCCGAATTCGATCTGCTGGCCACCGCCCGCCTGGCCGGCTATGATATCAGTCTGGTCCTCCAGGGGACCGCCGACGAACCGATTATCACCCTGAGCTCTACCCCTCCCCTGGGTGACG
>NZ_JBIPKI010000012.1:0-52393 GCF_044068515.1 Desulfurivibrio nitratireducens | reverse complement strand
GGCGGTCAGTCCGCTCGGCTGCAGGTGGGCCGCGGCCACCCGGATGATATCGCTGGTATCGACCGCCCGGATCCGCTCCAGGTAATCGTGTTCGCGGGGATCCCCGGTGAGCAGCTCAAAGTTGCCCAGCACCCGGGCCATCCCTTCGGCCCGTTCCAGGTTGAAGACAAAGTCCGCTTCCAGGTTGCGCTTGGCCCGCTCCAGTTCCTGCTCGCTGACCGGGAAGTGCTGCAAAGCGAGAATTTCGGTCATGATTTCCCGCAGGACCTCCCGGCTCTTGACGGCGTCCAGGGTCGCCCCGACATGGAAAAGGCCGGGATCGCGGGAACTGAACAGCGAGGAGTTGACCCGGTAAACCAGCCCCTGTTCGTGGCGCAGGCGCTCATAGAGGCGCGAGGCTTCACCCTGGCCCAGGATATGGGCCAGCACGTTGAGGGCGGCCGTATCCGGATGCCGGAAGGCGGGAATGGGGAAGGCCAGGGCCAGGTGGGTCTGGTTGATGCTCTGTTCTTCCAGGAAGAATCGGAAATCATCCTGGGCCGGCTCCGGGGGCAGATCGCGTTCGGCCACCGGGCTGCGGGGCAGTTCGCCGAAAAGGCGCCGGCTCTGGGCCAGCACCGCGGCGGCGTCTACATCGCCCACCACCACGATGGTGAAGTTTTCCGGATGATAATGGCGTTCGTGGTAGGCGAGGATGTCCTCCCGGCTGATGCCCCCCACGCTTTCCTCGCTGCCGCTGATCGGCAGCCGGTAGGGATGGGTGGTGTAGGCGCGGCCCAGCAACTCCTGGAAAAGGTGCAGTTCCGGACGATCCTTGCGCATCCGGATCTCCTCGAAGATCACCGGCTTTTCCCGCTCCAGCTCCTCGGCGTCGAAGAGCGAGTTGAGCACCGCGTCGGCCAGGACATCCATGGCCAGGGACCAGTGGCGGGCATCGAGGGTGGCATGATAGACCGTGTGCTCGAAGCTGGTATAGGCGTTGATCCGCCCTCCCACCGCTTCGATGGCCCCGGCCACCCCGCCGATCCCCAGGGTCGGGGTGCCCTTGAAGATCATGTGCTCGATCAGGTGGGTGATGCCGGCCTCGTGCGGCTCCTCGTAAACGCTGCCCGCGTTGACCCAGATCTGGACGGTGGCCACGCCGGTGCCCGGCGTTTCCCGGGAGATCACGGTCAAGCCGTTTTCGAGGACGCTTTTGTGGAGCCGGGGTGCCAGTTGTTGGGCCTGCAGGTCGTTGGTGGTCATAATGAAGCCCAAAATACCAGGCAAGAGGAAAAGGACAAGTTGTTTAAACCAAGAATGACGTAACATTATTGCTCTCGTTGACCAGCGTTTTTCTCGACCCCGGGACCGAAAATCGCCGCCGGGGGGTGATTGCTCAGCCGCCGGCCCGGGCAGGTCGGCGCCGGCTCACCAGCAGCCAGAGAACGGCCCCGGCCAGGATCATCAGGGCGCTCAAAAGCTGGCCCCGGCTGAAGAGCCCGAGCATCAGCCCCAGGTGGGCGTCGGGCTCGCGGAAGAATTCGACCAGGAAGCGCATGGTGCCGTAGCCCAGCAGAAAAACCGCGGTCAGGCGGCCGGCCGGCCACTGCCGGCGCCAGTAGAGGCGCATGGTGAACCACATGATGACAAACAGCACCAGGCCCTCGAGGAAGCTCTCGTAGAGCTGGGAGGGGTGGCGGGGCAGGGGGCCGCCGTCGGGAAAGACCATGGCCCAGGGCACATCGCTTACCCGGCCGTAGAGTTCGCCGTTGATGAAGTTGCCCAGCCGGCCCAGGCCCAGGCCGATGGGGACCGCCACCGCGTAGGCGTCGGCGGAGCGCAGGAAGGCAAGCCCGCGGACCCGGCAGAAGATCCAGCCGCCCACCACCAGGCCGAGCAGGCCGCCATGGAAGGACATGCCCCCCTGCCAGGTGGCGAAAATTTCCAGGGGATGCTGGATATAGTAGGAAAAATTGTAGAACAGCACATAGCCCAGCCGGCTGCCCAGAATCAGGCTGAGGATCAGGACCAGGTTAAGGCTGTCGAAATTCTTTTCCAGGCCGGGATGGGGATAGCGCCGGAACTGGTAACGGACCAGGAAATAGGCGGCCAGAAAGCCCAGCACATACATCAGGCCGTACCAGCGCACGGCCAGGGGACCGACCTGGAAGATGATCGGATCGATTTGAGGATAGGTAAGCATCGTGGGTTTCGTTATCGGCTGTGGTTGGCGGGTCGGGTTTGGGCGGCAGCGCCCGCGCTTGTCAAGGATTGCCGCGGCCGGTATGATGGCCTTTTGCCGCCGCACTTTGTATTTTTAACCCTTCCCTGCCGGAATGACAATGCTTATCCGTCTGGTCGCCCTCAATGCCCGCTTTGTCCACTCCTCTCCGGCCCTCTTTTATCTCCGCAACCTGCTGGCGGAAAATCTGCCCGATGGTGAGCTGGAGCTTTGCCAGTTCACCATCAACGATCCCTATTACGACACCCTGCTGCGCCTGGCCCAGGGATCCCCGGCGGCCATCTTTTTTTCGGTCTACGTCTGGAATGCCGCTTATGTCCGCCGCCTGATCCTCGACCTGGCTCAAATCCGGCCGGACCTGGCCCTGGTGGCGGGGGGGCCCCAGGCCGCCCACCTGGAACTGCCGGCGCCCGTCAAGCTTACCGTGGCGCAGGGCCCGGCGGAGGGGCTGGGGCCCGATTTTTACGGCGACCTGGTCCAGGGCCGGCTGGGTTCCCTTTACCGGGCCGCTGCCGCCGCCCCCTTTGTCATGCCTTACCGGCCCGAGGACTGTCGCGGCGAACTGCGCCACCGTCATATCTACTATGAATCCTCCCGGGGCTGTCCCTTTGCCTGTTCCTACTGCCTCTCGGCGACCCGGCGCGGGGTGGCCTATCGCGACCTGGCTGCGGTGCTGGCCGAGCTGGAGCTGCTCCTGAGTTGTCGCCCCCCGGTGATCCGCTTCGTCGACCGCACCTTCAACGCTCCCCCGGAACGGGCCCTGGCGATCTGGCGTTTTCTGGCCCGGCGGGGCGGGGATACCCGTTTTCACTTCGAGATCGCCCCCGATCTTTTCGATGAGGCCGGCCTGGCCTTTCTGGCCACGGTGCCGCCGGGTCTTTTCCAGTTTGAAATCGGTCTCCAGTCCTTCAACCCGGCCAGTCTGGCCGCGGTCAATCGCAACCCCGACCTGGCCAAAGCCCGGTCCAACATCCGCCGCCTGGCGGCAGCCGGCAATATTCATCTCCACCTTGACCTGATCCTGGGCCTGCCCTTTGAAACTGCAGCCAGTTACCGGCACTCCCTCAACGAGATCCTGGCTTTAAGGCCCCACCACCTGCAACTGGGCCTGCTGAAGGTTCTGCCCGACACGCCTCTGGCCCAGCGCCGGGAGGAATTCGCTCTGCGCTGCTGCCAGGAGCCGCCTTACCCGGTTTTGGCCACCCGCTGGCTGGCCCAGCCCGACCTGGCCGAACTTTACTTACTGGGGGAATTGATCGAGGCCTATTACAATCCCCGCTACTTCCTGGCGACCCTGGCCTATATAATGGACCGGGAAACCGACCCGGCCGCCTTTTTTACCGCCCTGGCCGCCACCGCCGGGGAACACGGGTTTGCCGGCCGGGCCCGGACCCAGGAGCTGCTCAGCACCATCCTGGCCCACCATTGGCGGCGGCGGCCGGATGGCGAGCTGGGCCTGGAACTGCTCCGCTTCGACTGGCTGGCCTGCGGCCATCGCCGCCTGCCGGATCATCTGGTTCCGGCCGGGGTTGGCGATGAGCTCAAAACAGCCCAGGATCGGCTCTGGCGGGCCCTGCCCGACCATTATCCCCCCCTCTTCAGCCCCCAGAGCCGGAGCAGCTTTTTCAAGCGCAGCGTCTTCGCCCCCTTCAGTGCCGCCGCCCTGAACCAACTGGGCATGGGGCCGGGCGACCAGCCCGGCATCGTCGCCTTCCTGGCCGAGTCCACCGGCGGGCTCAAACCCCGCCAGGCCACGGTTTTTTTTCCGAGCCCTGACCGGTGACTAATGAGCGTCCCAAAAAAATATGGACAAAAAAGCAAAGCGGACTAGGTTGCCAAGGGGTCTTTAACCAAAACATGGGGTCGGCTCGGCCGGCAAAAACCAATGGCCTGATAAGGAATAGAGAGCAATGACAGCAGGTGAAAAAATGAGGGTGGCGCTGCTGGCCGGCGGCAAGTCCGGCGAGCGCGAGGTTTCCCTGGCCGGAGCCGAGGGCGTGGTCAAGGCGCTGGATAAAACGCGCTACCAGGTGCGCCGCTACGATCCGGCCACCGATCTGGCCCGGCTGGCCGATGAGGCCGGGCAGATCGATGTGGCCTTTATCCTGCTCCACGGCCCCCTGGGCGAGGACGGCAGCGTTCAGGGTTTTCTCGATCTGCTGGATATCCCCTACCAGGGCAGCGGGGTTCTGGGCAGCGCCCTGGCCATGGACAAGGACCTGGCCAAGCAGCTTTATCGCCAGGCCGGCTTGCGGGTGCCGGAATGGGAGATGGCCCGGCGGGCCGACCTGGCCGATCCCCGCCGGCTGCTGCGCAACCTGGCCCCGCCCCTGGTGGTCAAGCCGGTGCGCCAGGGTTCCAGCCTGGGCATGAGCATTGTCGACCGGGAGGAGGACCTGCCGGCGGCCCTGGAAAAGGCCTTTGCCTTTGATGAAGAGGTGATGGTCGAGGAGTTCATCGCCGGCCGGGAACTCACCGGCGGAGTTTTGGGCAATACCGAATTGACCGCGCTGCCCCTGGTCGAAATCATACCCGGCGAGGATTTCCGCTTTTTCGACTACCAGGCCAAGTATCAGCCCGGGGCCAGCCGGGAGATCTGCCCCGCCGAGTTGAGCCCGGAGCTCAGCGCCGAAGCCCAGCGCTGCGCCTGCCTGGCCCACCGGGTGCTGCGGCTGCGGGGTTACAGCCGCACCGACATGATCCTGGCCCCCAACGGTCTTTACGTTCTGGAAACCAATACCATTCCGGGGATGACTCCCACCAGCCTGCTGCCCCAGGCCGCGGCCGCCCATGGCCTGAGTTTCTCGGCTCTGCTGGATCGCCTGATCGAGCTGGCCCTGGAGGGCCGCCGGCCCTGAGAAGCGCCGGGGCGCCCCTGGCAAACCGCGGCGGTTGACGCAGCCTGGGCCGGCTGGAACGGGTTCCGCCTCAGGGGCTCAGGCGGGAGGCGAAGTAGGGCTTGAGGGCCTCCGGCAGGCGGATGGTGCCGTCGGCCTGCTGGTGGTTTTCGTAGATTGCCGCCAAGGTCCGGCCCACCGCCAGGCCGCTGCCGTTGAGGGTATGGACCAGAGCGCTTTTGTTGCGGCCGGCGGGGCGATAGCGGATCGAGCCCCGCCGGGCCTGAAAATCACCGAAGTTGCTGCACGATGAAATTTCCCGGTAGCAGTTCTGGGCCGGCATCCACACCTCGATATCATAGGTCTTGCGGGCCGAAAAGCCCAAATCGCCGCTGCAGAGGGTCACCACCCGGTAGGGCAGCTCCAGGTGCTGGAGAACGCTTTCGGCGTTGGCCAGCAGCTTCTCCAACTCCTGGTCGGAGGTCTCGGGGGTGGTGAACTTGACCAACTCCACCTTGTCGAACTGGTGCTGGCGGATCAGACCCTTGGTGTCCCGGCCGTAGGAGCCGGCCTCGGAGCGGAAGCAGGGAGTGTAGGCGCAGTAAGAGAGGGGCAGATCCTTTTCGGCCAGGGTCTCGTCGCGGTGCATGTTGGTGACCGGCACCTCGGCGGTGGGGATCAGCCAGAGATCGGTCTCGGCCACCCGGAAGAGATCGGCGGCGAATTTGGGCAACTGGCCGGTGGCGGTCATGCTGGCGGTATTGACCATGAAGGGCGGCAGCACCTCGGTATAGCCGTGCCTTTCGGTGTGCAGATCGAGCATGAAGTTGATCAGGGCCCGTTCCAGGCGGGCGGCAAAGCCGCTGAGCAGGGCGAAGCGGGCCCCGGCCAGCTTGGCGGCCCGGCTGAAATCGAGACTGCCGTCGGCCTCGCCCAGTTCCCAGTGGGCCTTGGGGGGGAAGCTGAATTCCGGCGGCGTGCCCCAGCGGCGATACTCGACATTGTCGGCCTCGTCGGCTCCCACCGGCACCGAGTCGTCAAAGAGATTGGGAACCCCGAGGACAATTTCAGCCAGGCGGGCGTCGATCGCCGTCAGTTGCTCCTCCAGCTCCTTGAGCCGGTCGCCCAGCTTTTTGGCGGCCGCCATTCGGGCCGCCGCCTCCTCTTCCCGCCCCGCCTTTTTCAATATCCCGATTTCCTGGGATTCGCTTTTGCGGCGGTTGCGGCCGCCTTCCAGCTCCGCCAGAATATCACGGCGCTGCCGATCGAGGGTGCTGAAATCTTCCAGCGGGGCGGCGTCCTGACCGCGCCGGGCGGTCTTCTCCTTGACCAGATCGAGATTTTCCCGAATAAAGCGTAGTTCCAGCATGGGGTGTCCTTACCAGGGGTTGGTGGTGAGCCGGCCCCAAACGGGGGGGCATCTTGCTTTAAAAACGTAAAATTTACCACAGAGCGCGGCGAGAGCCCAGGGGAAATGGGGCCGGCCGGCAAAAAGCGACTTCTGCGCCCCGCTAAAGGCCAAGGCCCGGCAGGCCGGCGGCCAGGGGCTGGACCCGGACCAGTTCGCCCTTTTTCAGTTGCCGGCGGTTGGGCGGGACCAGGATGATGGCGTTGATCGCCTCGTCGGGTCGGGTCAGGCGTACCAGCAGGGTTCCTGCTTCGGCATCGAGCCGACTCCCTTTCAACTGGAGAAAATCACCCCGGCGCAGGGGCAGGGGGTCGGTCAGGCGGGCCTGGACGGTCACCGGCCGGGGATGCCGATAACCCTGGGCCCGGCGCAGGGCCGGCGCGACCAGCAGGTAAAAGAGCAGATGAACGGCCGGGGGCGGACCCGGCAGCCCGAAAAAAAGAGTTTTGCCCAGGACCGCTGCCATGGTGGCCTTGCCGGGCCGCAGGCGCAACTCCTCGTAAAGCAGCTTGGCTTCCAGCTTGGCCAGGGCCCGGCTCACCAGGTCATATTTGCCCGGCCCCATGCCGCCGGTGGAAATGAGAGCGTTGAACCCCCCCGGGGCCTCGGCCGCCAGGATGGCGGCAATGGCATCGACGTCGTCCCGGACCGTGCCCAGGTCCACCGGCTCGCCGCCGTAGCGGCGAATCAGGCCGGCGAGGAGATAGCGGTTGCCGCTGATCAGGCTGCCGGGCGGGGGATTGCCCTCGATATCATCGAGCAGTTCGTTGCCGGTACAGAGCAGACCCACCCGGGGGCGCCGGTAAACCGCCAGTTCGCCGACTCCGGCGGTGGCCAGCAGGGGCAGGTGCTCGGGGCAGACCGGCCGGCCCGGCGGAACGATGATCTGGTTCTGGCGCAGATCGGTGCCCACCGGGCGGATATGGGCGCCGGGGCGACAGGGGACGGTGAGCATGATGTGGTCCGCTGCTTCCCGGGAGACCTCTTCGAAGGCGATCACGCTGTCGGCTCCGGGGGGCAGCATTCCTCCGGTCATGATCCGGTAGGCCTGGCCGGCCCGCAGCCCGGTTGCCGGTCTGGTCCGGCCGGCGGCGATTTCCCCCCGGACCTGGAGACGGACCGCGGCCGCCGGTTTTTGGGGCCTACCGGGCCCGGAGTTGCTTGCGCTGGGCCCGGCGCCGGCGGCTTGGGTGTCCTCGGCCCGGAGGGCGTAGCCGTCCCGGCAGGATTGGGGAAAAGAAGGTACGGCCAGACGGGCCCGGATCGCGGTGGCGGCAATTCGCCCCATGGCCTGGTCCAGGGGGACGATTTCGCCGGCGCCCGGCTGGATATGGGCCAGGATCAGGTTTTGCGCTTGCTGGAGGGTGGGGATGGTCATCTTTCAGGCCCGGGCTTGAGGTTCAAGGGTCCGGGAATCGCCGGCCTTCAGGGCAGGTCGCGCAAGTCCCGGGTAAAGTTGATGTTGGCGAAGGGGACCGGCCGGTCGTCGGCGAGGCCGAGTTCGGCGGCACTCATGGTTCGGACCCGCAGGGCGGCCAGGAGGCGGCTGATTTTGCCCTCGCCCCGGGCCAGGGCGGCGTCGATGGCCGGCAGGATCCGGCGGTGGTAGACGGCATGCAAAGGTTCCCCGCCGCCGGGCAGTTCCGGCATAATCACGTCCCAATCTCCCGGGCATCGGCAGATCCGGGTGATCACGGCGGCATCCAGCCGGGGCATGTCGCAGGCGACGATGAAGGCCCGTTCGGCCTGGATCTTGTTCAGGGCGGCCTGGATTCCCGCCAGGGGCCCGGCGTTGGCCACCAGGTCGCCGGTCATCGGCCAGCCGAGGAAGGCGTAGGCCTCCGGCGTATTGGTAACCAACAGTTTTTCGGTGAATATTTCGGCCATCACCGTTGCCGCATGGGCGATCAGGGGGCGGCCCTGGTAGAGGGCCAGGGCCTTGTTGCTGCCGAAGCGGCTGCTCTTGCCGCCGGCCAGAATCACTCCCGCCGGCCAAGGTCCAGCAGCAGCGGATCCCGCGTCGCTCGGCCCTGCTTGCCCAGCCGGCCCGCTCACCCCAACCTGCGGCCCTGCCGCGCCTTTGCTTATGCTGGAAGCCATGGGTTGATCCTTGGGAACCGTTACTCCGGCGGTTGTTCGCCGGTGGGTGCGCTTTCCTGGATTTCGATTTTGATCCGGCCGGGCTGCTCGCAACCCCGGAGGCTGGCGATCATCCCCTTGATGCCCAGGCGCAGGAAGGATTCGGCAAAGCTGTTGAGGGGAACCGGGTTGCCGTCGACCTCCAGGTAGATGAAAGAGCCGGGGGTCTGTTCCTCCCGGGCCGGCGCGGCCAGGAAGCGCTCGATCACGAAGTCGGCCAGGTCCGCCACCTGGTCCGGGGCGAAGCTGGGCAGGTTGCTCGCCGGCGGATCGGCGCTCACCATGGCGATCCAGGTCCGGTCCCGGCCGGGCAGGGGCTCGGGGTGAATTTCCCGCCGGTAGACCTCGATTTTGGGCAGGCCGGTTCGCTTGTAACCTTCGGCGATGACCAGGTCCATCCCGCTGAAATAACGCGCCACCAGCTCATCGACCCCGAGATCGCGGTCGCTGTCGCAAACCATGCCGATCCCGGCCGGGGAGGAAAGCACCACGGTATGGGCCCCGGCCTGCTTGTGGCGCCAGGTATCCTTGCCGGGGGTGTCCATGGCAAACTCATGGACATGGTGCTTGATGGTGCCGATTTTATAACCCCGCCGCTGCAACTCCGGCAGCAGCTTCTCCAGCAGGGTGGTCTTGCCGCAATCGGGTTTGCCGACCAGGGCCACAACAGGAATTCTCATCACTTATCCTTGCGCCATAAAGGTCAAAATCAAAATCTTCCCCGGCCTGCGTGAAAGCGGAAAACGGTTGTTAGTGCCGCAGGTTGCGGCCAGCGGACCGGCGCCGCGGTGTCAGAGGACAGAGAACAGAAAGCAGAAGACAGAAGAGGTTGGAGATTGAAAGCCTTCTCGGTTTTTTTCTGTCCTCTGTCCTCTGTCCTGTGGTATGCCGATCACCGCAAGACGATTTGCCGACCAAGGCCACAACAGGAATTCTCCTCGTTTATCCTTGCGCCATAAAGGTCAAAAACAAATTTCCCCCCCGGCCTGCGCGAAACCGGAAAACGGTTGTTAGTGCCGCAGGTTGCGGTAAGCGGACCGGCGCCGCGCAGCCCGCCTGCGTAAGCCGGGCCGATCGCCGCAAGATGCGGTGCTAACAACCGTTTTCCCCGTCAACCGGGGGGCCACGATAAAGGCCGTCCGCCCAGCACATGCATGTGGAGGTGAAAGACGGTCTGGCCTGCCGCCGCCCCGTTGTTGATGACCAGGCGGAAGTCGGGAATCCCGTTTTCCGCTGCCAGTTCGGCGCCCTTGCGAACCACGGCGCCGATGATTTCTTCATCCCCCGGACTCAAAGCGCCGGGTCCGCGCACATGCTGCTTGGGGATCACCAGAAAATGCTTGGGGGCCTGGGGGGCGATATCCCAAAAGGCCAGCAGTTTGTCATCTTCATATAATTTGCGGGCGGGAATATCACCTTTGATGATTTTGCAGAACAGGCATTCTTCCGACATGGGATCCTCCTGGCGCTGAATTGCGGCGGTTGCCGGGCGGCGATGGTGACGACGCGGGACACGGAAGCCGGTCACGGCGTGGTGGCGGTCGTTATCCGGTGGAAAATACCGGTCCCGGCCGGAACCTGTCAAGCCGTAAAAGGTAGGCCCAACATGGCGGCGGCCGATCCGGGCAAAGAGATCGTTTTTCCCGTCGTTCTCAAGAACATTATCAGTTATTATAATATTTTTCCAAGCGCCGCCCTGACCATCCGGCGCCGGTTTTTTTGCCGAGAGGACAATATGCGTCAACTGATGATAGACCAACTCAGCCGGGAAGAGTGGCTGAATCTTGAAAATTACTGCAAGCGCAATCTGCGTTCCGGCCCGATGGAGGGTCTTTTCTGGCTGGAGCTGCCGCCGGAGCTTTGGGGGAGCGCCCAGCAGGGCCACGAAGAATGCGCCCCTTTCTTTTTCGCCGTCGAACTGCCGGAAAACAAGCTTGTTTGCGAGCTGCTGGTCCGCAGTTCCTCCAATCTCCACTGCAGCTGCATCGGTTATGCCGATCCCGCCCAGCGGAACTTTCTGCTCGATTTTTTTGACCGGTTGCTGGCCGAGGAAAAAATCACGGCCTGACCACCGGCCTGCGGTCGGGCCTTGACATCGGTGAGGGCAAGAGCATAGCATAAAGCAACCAGTTGCCAGTTTCGGCCGGGGCGGCTTGCCGCGGCTGACTCGGCCCGATCCAACCTTATTAGCAGGGGGTGGTTTTTCTTCATGGTGGTTTCTTCTCCCGGCATCCCTCAGCAAGTCTCCCTGAGCCTTGATCAGCTTCTCCACAATGGCGAAATTGTGGCCATTGTCGACGATGACGCCACGATCCGCGAAGCCCTGCGCCGCTACTTCGTCCAAAAGGGTCTGGCCCTGGAAGAGAGTTCCAGTGCCGCCGGTCTTCTCGAGTTGCTGGCCAGGCGCCGGGTGGCCCTGGTGCTGCTCGACATCGGCCTGCCCGATATCGACGGAGTGACCCTGTTGCCCCGGATCCTCGAGCAGGATCCCGATCTCAGCGTGGTCATGCTTACCGGGGTGGCCGACCTGCAAGTGGCCATGGACTGCATCCGCAAAGGGGCCGCCGATTACATCTCCAAGCCCGCCGGGCTGGACGAAATTTTCCATGTGGCCCGCAAGGCCCTGGAAAAACGGCGGCTGATCCTGGAAAACCGCCGCTACCAGGAGCAGGTGGCGGAAGCTCATTTCCAGCTCCGCCTGCTCCACCAACTCTCCCTGAAAATGAACAACGTCTATCTCAGCGCCGGTGAGCTGGACGAAACCCTGCAGGCGATCCTGGTGGGAATCACCGCCCAGGAGGGGTTGGGCTTCAACCGGGCTTTTCTGGCCATGTTCAGCGAGGATGAACAGGTGTTGCACGGCCACATGGCCATTGGTCCCGACTGCCGCGAGGAAGCGAACCGGATCTGGGGGGAGATGCGGGAACGGGGGATGGATTTCAGCCAGATCGTGCAGGATGTCCGCAAAGCCTGCGGCAGCGAAGACCGGGAGATCAACCGGGTGGTCCGGCGGCTGACGGTGGCGGCCAGCGAAAGCGATAATCTGCTGATCAAGGCCGCCCGGACCCGGCGCAGCATCCTGCTTACCCGGGCGCGCAACGGAGTGCCGCTTCTGTTGGCCAAGGGCTGGGGCGACGAACTGGCCAACGACGAAGGGATCCACTTGCCGGAGGGAGATTCGCTGCCGGTACCCCATGAACTGATCGAGATCCTGGGCGAGGACAGTTTCGTGGTGGTGCCCCTCTATTCACCGGGACGGGCCTTCGGGGTGATTATCGCCGACAATTATGTAACCCGGCGGGACATCAGCAGCGTCCATGTCAGTGCCCTGGAACTCTTTGCCAGCCAGGCCAGCCTGGCCATCGAGCAGAGCCATCTCCACCAGGAGATGCAGCGCAAGCTGGCCGAACTGGAAGCCATTTACCAGGAACTCAACCGCAGCAAGGATCTGCTGGTGGAAGCGGAGCGCTATTCGGCCATCGGTCAGATGGCGGCCCAGCTGGTACACACCATCCGCAATCCCATTACTTCCATCGGCGGGGTTTCCCGGATCCTGGCCAAGAAGACCAGCGATGAAAGCTGGCAGAAATACATCAACGTGATCATCAAGGAAACCGCCCGCCTGGACACCACCCTTAAAGATCTTTCCGATTTCGTCAGCCCGGCCAAGCTGGAAAAAAAGCCCACCGAGCTCTGCGACCTGGCCAACCGGACCATTCTGTTGCTGCAGCATGAGATGGTGGCCCAGAAGATAAGCTGGGATGTCCAGTGCCCGACTCCGGGGGTGACGGCCAATGTTGACGAGCGCCAGATGCGCCAGGTCCTGCTCCAGTTGATCAAGAACTGCATCGAGGCCATGCCCGATGGCGGCAGGCTGACGGTGGCCCTGGGGGAAATGGAAGACGGCTATGCCTTTTTGCGCATCAACGACACCGGCCCCGGTCTGCCGGCTTCCCAGGTCGAGCGGGCCCGGGATCCTTTTTTCACCACCAAGACTTATGGCACCGGGATGGGCCTGACCTTGGTGGAGAAGGCAGTGGAGGCCCATGGGGGCGAATTCTGCCTCAAAACCTCGCCCAGCGGGGGGATGGAGGCGATGGTGCTGGTTCCCTTATGAAACCGGCTCGAGCGGCGGGCGGCCTGGCCGGCCTGTGACACGAGCATCAAAAAAGGGCTATTGGCAAACAAGGCTGGATATAGGGTTGGATAATAAAAAAGGGATTCAGCCGAATGGCGGCTGAATCCCTGTTATTGCTGGCGTCCCCAACCGGATTTGAACCGGTGTTGCCGGCGTGAAAGGCCGGTGTCCTGGACCTGACTAGACGATGGGGACCTGGTTGCCTGAACTTAACGGCGGCAAGGGTGCGGGCGGAAAAGCTATAACCGTCCGGCCGCCTTCCGCCTGTGGTCGATGGTGGGTCGTGTTGGACTCGAACCAACGACTCTCTGCTTAAAAGGCAGATACTCTACCGACTGAGTTAACGACCCCCCTTGCAAAGAGGACTTTTTTTACAACAGCCCGGTGGCGATGTCAAGCCTAAGCTTGCCGGCTCATATTTTTTTCGCGCGGCTCCGGGCCGGGAAAGTTCTTGTCGGCCCCGCCGGGGTCTGCTATCCTGCGAACTTTGTCCGCCGGCCGGGTAAAGCCCGTTCCGGGGGCATCTTCGAGTACTCTGCATCCGCGACGGATTGGGGGGCAGCCGCCCGGCCCAACCCCCCTCGCCGCCCTTTGTTTTCCGGGCGGCGGCAGCCGGGGCCTGAACGTATTTGCGAACTTGTCATCATTTCCTTGTGAGGAGAATTGTATGGGACTTCTGGCCCGGGCCGGCGGCTTCGTCCGTTACGCGGTGGAAGGGGAACTGCCGGAAAATTTCTGGGATTTTGCCGCCCCCCGCATCACCGCCAACGCCTTTCGCGATATCGATGAGACCTTCGACGAGCAGTCGGTGGGCTGGGTTTCCCTGGCCGGCATGTTCGACAGCGATTTCAGCCAGGCCCCTTACGCGGTGGGTGATTATCTGGCCCTGAGCATGCGGGTGGACGAGCGCAAGGTCCCGGCCCGGATTCTCAAAAAGTTCTGCCTCAAGGAAGAGGAGCGCTTGAAAAAAATGCACCAGGTGCCCAAGCTGAGCCGGGCCCAGCGCCTGGACATCAAGGACAACATGCACCTGATGCTGCTCAAGAAGGCCCTGCCGGCTCCGGCGGTTTACGACCTCTGCTGGAACCTGGCCACCGGCACCATCCTCTTCTTTTCCGCCAACCAGAAGGCCCAGGAGATGTTCGAGGAGCTGTTCCGCCGGACCTTCGAGCTGGGCTTGATGCTTCAGCCCCCTTTCCTGGTGGCCGAGCATCTGTTGCCCGCCGAGCGCCACCGCGCCCTGGCCGAGCTGACCCCGGCGATTTTCGTTTGAGGCTGAATCTACCGCGTCTTCTGGGCGCCGGAGGAAAATAAGTGGATCTGGTTGACCTGATAGAAGAAAAACACTTTCTCGGCCAGGAGTTTCTCGCCTGGCTCTGGTACAAGAGCGAAGAGCGGGGCGGGGCGGTGCTGGTGCCGGAGATCGGCCAGGATATTCTGGTGGTTTTCGAAAAGCACATGCTGCTGGAGTACGGGGAAGGCGAGGCCCACGAAAAGCTGGTCTGCCGGGGGCTGTTGACCGAGTTGCGGGAGGCCCGGGCCGGTCTGGCTTTGGGCAAGAAGCCCGAACAGGCCCGGATCCGGATCGAACGCGACGACCACGAGTGGAGCCTGACCCTCAAGGCCCGGCTCTTCGAATTCCAGAACGTCCGCTTGCCCAAAACCGAAGCCGGGGAAGCCGGGGGCAAGGAGAGCGATGATCCTCTGGCTCTCGAAGCACGGCTGCTGGACCAGATCGGCCTTTACGAACTGGCGGTCCGCACCGTGGACCAGCTTTTCCGGATGTTTCTTGAAATTCGCTGCGGTGACCAGTGGCCGGAGGAATTGGGCCGGGTCCAGCGCTGGGTCCGCAAAGGGAGCTAAGGTCAATGGAATTTGAAACCGTCATCGGGCTGGAAGTCCATGCCCAGCTGAAAACCAGGAGCAAAATTTTCTGCGGCTGCAGCACCGAGTTCGGTCGCCCCCCCAACAGCAACACCTGCCCGGTCTGTCTGGGCCTGCCGGGGGTGCTGCCGGTCCTCAACCGGCGGGTGGTGGAATTCGCCATCAAGCTGGCCCTGGCCACCGACTGCCGGATCAACCACAAAAACATTTTTGCCCGCAAGAATTATTTCTATCCCGACCTGCCCAAGGGCTACCAGATTTCCCAGTTCGACCTGCCCATCGCCGAGCACGGCCGGATTGAAATCGAGGTCGAGGATTGGCGCCGGACCATCGGCATCACCCGGATCCACATGGAAGAGGATGCCGGCAAGCTGATCCACGACGAGCGCGAGCCGCTAAGCTATGTCGATCTCAACCGGACCGGGGTGCCCCTGCTGGAGATCGTCAGCGAGCCCGATCTGCGCTCCCCGGCCGAGGCTGCCGCCTATCTCCGCAAACTCCACGCCATCGTCCGCTATCTCGATATCTGCGACGGCAACATGCAGGAGGGCAGCTTCCGCTGCGATGCCAACATTTCCCTGCGGCCCAAGGGCCAGGCGGAATTCGGCACCCGCACCGAACTCAAGAATATGAATTCCTTCCGCAACGTGCAAAAAGCCCTGGAATATGAAGAGCGGCGCCAGCGCGACCTGCTCCTCGACGGCGAGGAAGTGATCCAGGCCACCTTGCTCTGGGACGCCGACCAGGGAGTCAGCCTGCCCATGCGCTCCAAGGAGGAGGCTCACGACTACCGTTACTTCCCCGACCCCGACCTGGTGCCGGTGATGGTGGACGAGGCCTGGATCAGCCAGGTCCGGGCCGGCCTGCCGGAGTTGCCCCTGGCCCGCAAAAACCGCTTTATCAGCGAGTTGGGCCTGCCGCCGGATGACGCCGAGGTGCTGACTTCCAGCCGCGAGCTGGCCGATTACTTCGAACAGGCCCTGGCCGCTTACCCGGCGGCCAAGAAGCTGGGCAACTGGATCATGACCGAACTGCTGCGGGCCCTCAAGGGGGAGGAGGGGATCGATATCGGCGCCTGCCCGGTAACCCCGACCGGTCTCGCCCGCCTGCTGACCATGGTGGACGAGGGGCTGATCAGCGGCAAGATCGCCAAGACGGTCTTTGAAGAGATGATGCTCTCCGGGGCCGATCCGGACACGGTGGTCAAGGAAAAGAACCTGGTCCAGGTCAGCGACGAGGGCGAGCTGGTGGCCATCGTGCGGGCCATCATCGCCGCCCATCCTGACCAGGCCGAACAGTTCCGGGCCGGCAAAACCAAGGTCCTGGGCTTTTTCGTCGGCCAGTTGATGAAGGAAACCAAGGGCAAGGCCAATCCCCAGATGGCCAATGAGTTGTTCAGCCAAGAACTGCAGGGTTGATGACCGGCGATCAGGAGCGGCATAAGGGGGCGGGGCACCGCCAGCGGCTGCGGGACCGCTTTCTGGCTTATGGTTCAGCGGGCCTGACCGACAGCGACATGCTGGAACTGCTGCTGACCATGGGAACTCCCCGCCGCGACTGCAAGGAGGCCGCCCGGGAGCTGCTGGCCCGGTTTGACGGTTCCCTGAGCCGGGTGCTGGACGCCTCCCAGGTCGAACTGGAGCAGGTCCGGGGAGTGGGGCCGAAAAACGCCTTCGCCCTCCAGTTCCTCCAGGCCGTGGCCCGCCGCTACCTGCGGGAGCGCCTCAAGGGCAAGCACTATCTCCGTTCCAGCCGGGAGGTGGGCGATTATCTCCTCCATGCCATGCGGGGCAAGAACCGGGAAACCCTGGCGGCCATCATGCTGGACGCCTCCTACGGCATTCTGGCGGTGGAGGACGAAGTTGCCGTCGGCACCCTGACCGCCGCCTCGGTCCACCCCCGCGAACTGGTCAAGCTGGCCCTGGGCCATAACGCCGCCGCGGTGATCCTGGCCCACAACCACCCCTCCGGCAACACCACCCCTTCCGAACAGGACCGGCGCCTTACCCGCCACCTCTTTCTGGCCCTGGCATTCTGCGAAATCCAGCTCCTCGATCACTGCATCGTCGGGGCCGATCAGCGCCCTTACAGCTTTGCCGATCACGGCCTGATGGAGGAAATCCGCCGGGCCTGCCAGCCGGTCCTTTCGGGTTCGCCCGGATGACCGCCGGGAGACGCTTCCCTATCTCGCTTCAAGAACCTTCGGGATTGCCGGCGCCCGATGCCTCACCAGCCATGTCTGCAAACGCCGGAATTTATGTCCATATCCCCTTCTGCCGGAGTAAGTGCGCCTACTGCGCCTTTGTTTCCCTGCCCTGCCGCCGGCCCCCCGCCGCCTACCTGGCCGCCCTGCTGACCCAGGCCCGGCAACTGGCGGCCCTGCCCTGGAGCCGGGAGCGGATCTTTACCACCCTCTTTATCGGCGGCGGCACCCCGACCATATACCCCGCCGCGATGCTGACGGAACTGCTGGCCGGCCTGCGGAGCAGCTTCAATTTGGCCCCCGCCCCGGAAATTACCATCGAAAGCAACCCCAACACCCTGGACCTTGCCTTGCTGCAAAGCCTGCGCCGGGCCGGGGTCAACCGGCTCAGCATCGGAGTGCAGAGTTTCAGCGACCGGCTGCTGCGGACGGTGGGCCGGGGCCACAGCCGCCGAGACGCCCTCCAGGCCTTGGCCTGGGCGGGCCAGGCCGGCTTCACCAATCTCAATCTTGATCTGATTTACGGGCTGCCCGGCCAGACCCCGGCCCAATTTGCCGCCGACCTGGCCCGGGCCCTGGAGTTCGCCCCGGCCCACCTGGCCCTCTACCAGTTGACCCTGGAGGAGGAAACCCCGCTGGCCCGGGCGGTGGCCGCCGGCAGCCTGACCCAGCCCGACGAGGACCTGGTCGCCGAGATGGAACTGACCGCCCGGGCGACCCTGCAGGAGGCGGGCTACGAGCATTACGAGGTCGCCAATTACTGCCGCCCCGGCCGCCAGTGCCGCCATAATCTCCACTACTGGCACAACGGCTCCTACCTGGGCCTGGGGGCGGGGGCGGTTTCCTGCCTTTCAGGCCTGCGGATCAGCAATGTCCGCAGCCCCGGCCGTTATCAGCGCCTGCTGGCCGCCGGCCAGGTTCCCTACGCCGAAGCCGAGGCCCTGGGCCGGCCGGCCAGCTTCCGGGAAACGGTGGTCATGGGTCTGCGGCTGCGTCGGGGGCTCAAAATCGCCGAGCTGCAACAGCGCTTTGCTTTGACGCCGCAAGAGTATTATGGAACAATCCTTGAGGAACTGGTTCAGGCCGGCTTGCTTGAAGTCGATAGCCGGCGAATCGCCTTGAGCGAACGGGGCTTTGCCCTGGCCAACCAGGTCCTCAACCGGCTGGTATAATGATTATAAAAACTGCGTAAGGCTCTGGTTGATGGCGACTGACCCAAGTAAACAACAAGTTGCCCCGGGTTGGGGGTTATGCTTCGCAGCTTTTGCCGGGTTCAGCAAAAATTTTGACCACAGAGGGCACAGAGGACGCAGAGGGTAAACAGGAAAATCCCATCCGGTTTTTCGCCGGGCCAGCTCTGCTCACGGTCGTGTTTAATAGGGCCATGAATTTATCTGGCCCGCCAATTGAGTTCAATATATCCTGTAAGTAAAAAAAATGGCTAAAAACAAAACCATATATGTCTGCCAGGCCTGCGGGGCGTCCAGCGGCAAGTGGGCCGGCCAGTGTCCCGACTGCGGCCAGTGGAACAGCCTGGAAGAGCGCCGGCCGCCGCCGGCCGCTCCTGCCGATTCCGGTCGCTTGGGGGGCTACAGCGGGGTGGTAAGCCCGGTTCAGGCCATCGGAGCGGTTTCCCTGGACGAGGTCGCCCGGATCAGTACCGGCCTGGCCGAGTTTGACCGGGTTCTCGGCGGCGGTCTAGTGCCGGGTTCGGTGGTCCTGATCGGGGGCGATCCCGGGGTGGGCAAGAGCACCGGTTTGCTGCAAGTGGCCTGCGCGCTCGGGTCGCGCCAACCGGTGCTGTACGTCTCCGGCGAGGAGTCGCCCCGCCAGATCGCCATGCGCTCCCGCCGCCTGGGCCTGCCCCAGGAAGGGGTAATGCTGCTGGCCGAAACGGTGGTGGAAAATATCCTGGCCACCGCCGAGGAAGTCAAACCGGCGGTGCTGGTGATCGATTCGATCCAGACCATGCAGGTCGGCGCCCTTGCTTCGGCCCCGGGCAGCGTCACCCAGGTGCGGGAGGCCGCCGCCCTGCTGACCCGGTTCGCCAAGCAGAGCGGCATCGCCGTCTTTCTGGTGGGCCATGTGACCAAGTCCGGCGACCTGGCCGGCCCCCGGGTGCTGGAGCATATCATCGACGTGGTCTGTTATTTCGAAGGCAACCTGGACAGCCGCTACCGGATGCTGCGGGCGGTCAAGAACCGCTACGGGGCGGTCAACGAGCTGGGGGTTTTCGCCATGACCGACAAGGGGTTGAAGGAAATCAGCAACCCCTCGGCCATTTTTCTTTCCCGCCAGGAGGAAGTAACCCCCGGCAGCCTGGTGACCGCCCTGTGGGAAGGAAGCCGTCCCCTGCTGGTGGAAATGCAGGCCCTGGTGGACGAGTCCCGGGCCGAGATTCCCCGCCGGCTGGCGGTGGGTCTGGACAACAGCCGCCTGGCCATGCTGCTGGCCGTCCTCCACCGCCACGGCCGGTTGGCCACCTATGACCGGGATGTTTTCATCAACGTGGTCGGGGGGGTCAAGGTCAGCGAAACCAGCGCCGATCTGCCCCTGTTGCTGGCAGTGGCCTCCAGTTTGCGCAACCGGGCCCTGCCCGGCGACCTGGTGGTTTTTGGCGAGGTGGGCCTGGCCGGGGAAATCCGGCCGGTGCTCAACGGCCAGGAGCGCTTGCGCGAGGCCAAAAAACACGGCTTTCGCCGGGCGGTGCTGCCCAAGGCCAATGCCCCCCGGGAGAAGATGGCCGGCATGGAGATCACCACCGTGAGCAGGCTGGAGCAGGCCCTGGAAATCCTCTAGAAGGCCGGCCGGGCCGAAGGTCGTCGGCGCCCAAAGCTGCGCCGCCGACTGGGCGTGCTTGGTAACTGGTTGTATTGCCATTACCGACCAACCAGTTTTAGGGGTTTTTGCAAGGTTGTCATGATTGACAGGAGGGCGGGGGGATGGTACATAGTGCTTCCTGCTTGGAGGAGTGGCCGAGTGGTTTAAGGCGGCGGTCTTGAAAACCGTTGTACGAAAGTACCGTGGGTTCGAATCCTACCTCCTCCGCCAAAAAGAGACCTAAAGCCCTGAATCACGGGGCTTTTTTTATTTGTGCTTTCGGCTCCCCAACAAAAGAGCCAACAATCCCAAAATGGTTAAAAAACCCTACCAATACTCGTTAGCCGGGCAACCAGTAATTTTAGTGTCGTTATTTGTTCATTTCATAAATAAATACAATAGCTGGGATAATGAACAATATAAGTATTATTGCAAAGCAGCCAATTCTGCCCGTTGTCCATATATAACGCCCACAGTGCGGGCATCTTCTTGCGCTACCATCAATTTTCCCCCCACAGCTTTTGCATGTTTTCATCGCCATATTAGCCCCCTTTTTTCTTAGTTTGATTTTCAACCCTTCAAAGTCCCGTCAAGAAATTATTAAGAGGGTCATTTTATACTCGACACAGCCAACCTTTCGTTCCCAGTGGGAATGGGGAAATATGAAGGATTATGTCGGGTAACAAAGCTTCTTATTAGTATAAACCCGCCGCTCTCGGAAGGGCGGGGGGCCAAGTCCAGCAGGATCAAGCGTCATCGATCAGCGCATCATGCCTTTTCTTCATCCATCTTGGCCGGGTGGGGCGGATGTCCCTAGGCGGTTCAGTGTAAGCACCGCTAAAAAAAACTTGACAAGGAAGCCGCCCGGAAATATTTTAATACTTAATAGCGCTCTTGGTGGCATCTCTCCATTGGCTGACCTTTTAAGGTGTCGGCCTACCCATATAGCGGAGACTTGCTGCCAGGGGCTTTTTTTTGTCTACTTTATCTGGACGAAAAGGAAAAAATTTTGAACACGCATTTTAGCACGGCGATACTTATTGATGGCGGTTTTTTCTGTAAAAGATACCCGAAAGTTTTTGAGAATGGTACGAATCATGATTCAGAGGTTATGGCCAAAAATCTGTACAAGATGGCCTTGATGCATCTGAATCAAAAGCCAGTCAACCACTCTTTATATCGCATTTTGTACTATGACTGTCTACCTTTCTCTGGAGGCTCGCATAATCCGCTGACAAATTCTTACATCGATTTTTCCAAGCAACCCCAAGCAATTAAAAGAATTAAGTTTTTTAACGAGTTAAAAAAAAGGCGCAAGGTAGCTCTTAGGCTTGGAGAGTTGAAAACCTCAAAAAACTGGCTTATAAACCCACGCAAAACGAAAGCTCTAATTTCTGGAACAACCAATATACAAAGCTTAACTGAACAAGATGTTTGTTACGATTTGCGGCAGAAAGGGGTTGACATGAAGATTGGCCTAGATATTGCTGCTCTATCCATCAAAAGGATGGTGTCGCAGATTATCTTAGTTTCTGGGGATAGCGATTTTGTTCCAGCGGCTAAAACTGCCAGGAGAGAAGGTTTGGATTTTATCCTAGACCCTATGTGGAACTCTATCTCACCAAGCCTTCATGAACACATAGACGGATTGAAGTCCACTTGCCCAAATCCAAATAAACCAAAACCTAGCCCATACCATTTTGTAATATAATTTTTAAGAGATGGTTTCCTTTCGGGAGAATGAATTTAGCACCAATTCAAGCATTAAGATTTCCTAAATTCCCGCGATTTCATCCGGCCTATTTACAAGGCAAAATAAAGCCCGCTCCCCCTTTCGAGAGAGCGGGCCAATACAACCAGGAGTGGATAACGGCTTTATTTCGGCCTCACCGACCGGCACACAGCATGGTAATAGCGCTCCAGCGCTTCCAGGTCATGCCCTGAGCCTGGGACGGTCAGGGTAGCCAGCACATCGCCCTCGGCGGTGCAGGCCATGACGAGGGCCTCGTCGCCGTTCTGCTGTGCCTCGCAGTGATGATACGTAAAGCCCTTTGCCAATTCTTTCGACAATTCCGCTATCATCTTCCACCTCCTCGGCCATCCCGTCCTTTTTTTACCGCCAACTGCCAATCAGGCCCTGGGGGCGAGGCGGACGTCGCCTTTCTGCAAGCCCATAAACCGCCGTCAAAAGTTACAAAATCGCCAGGTCCATATTTCCCGCCAGGGGCATACACGCCCCGGTACTCGAACCCTCGCAGGTTCCCGGCTTGATCCTTCAAGGCGGCGATCTCAGCCCTCAGCTTTTGGATCTCGTCGGCCAGGGTGGAAAAAATCTCGTCGTCCATTTCCCGGGCAATCGCCAAGGCCCCCACCGGGCCAACCGTGTACTCCTGACCATCCACAAGACCCCGAAGAGCGGCCAAGCTGCCGACCTTGATTATCTTATTTTCCGCAGTCGAGCGCGATTCCATGATTTAAGCCCCCCAGGTGATCGTTTCAAGCACCGCCGCCGCGCTTGCCCGTTTCAAATCAGCGGCAAAAGAACGGATCGCCAGCACGCCGACACTTTCACTCTGGAACATCCCGACCAGCTCCGGGGTGCCTACGCCGGGGTTGTCATCCATCAGCAAAGACGCTTCGGAGGTGTATTTGATCCGCACATCGTCGGAGCCGGTGAACAAGCCCCGGGCGTCCAACAGGATGATGCTGTCATCCAAGCCAGCGGTGACGATTGCTTCAACTCCGAGCAGAGAGCCGCCCAGCGGCCCCATATCAGGAAAAACCAGATTATCGCCGTCAGTTTCACGCCAGGAGCAAAGCACAGAGGCTACGCTCGGGCCGATCAGGAAAAAGAGCCGCCCAAACCCGGTCGTATTAACATGCCCGATCAGCTTTCCCAGGTCGGCCACCGGATCGCCGGTCGCTGTTTCGGACTCAGCCGCACCGTCGGCCAGAATGCCGCAGAAAGCCTGGTCGGTCGCTTGCGCCACCGCTTCGCCCAATTCCCCCTCCAAATCAGCCGCACCCGCAGGAGACGCCATAGCCTCGGCAGTAGTCGCAGCCAGAGCCGCAACCTTGATGGGAGTCAGGCCGCTTGCGTCGAGGACGTATTTTGACATCAGCACTGCTGCACCCTCGGCAACGACACTACCCGTCAATGGCGCCGAGCCGATGAGCAGCCGGGTCCGAAATTCGGCTTGTCGGGAAAATGGCCTAACTCGGTCAAAGGCGCTCGGACCATGTTCCAAAATCCGCATCAACTCGCCAGCAGCAACGCCGGAAAAATCACCGGCCAGGTCGTCCAGGGCGGTCGATCCAACGCCCGCCTTTACCAGCCAGGGTGCGTGGTTTTTTACCATCATCGCCGCCTGCTCGCCGTCGCCTCCGGCTTGGTGGAGCAGTTGCAACCTTTTTGCCAGGTCTGAATTTTGTCGTTTGTCCATGATGATGATCTCCATCTGTGGTGGCGTTACCGCCTTTAATTGATGCCTAAATATTACCCCCCCAGCGCCCTCTTTTCCAGTTAGGCCGTGACGCTATGTGATGGAATGTGCAACCTTTTTCAATATTCCTCGGTTTCCATAAACTCGGCCAAATCTGCGAGAAGGTAATACGCTCGACCGCCGCGTCGGCTGAACGGTGGCCCATCGCCCCGGCACCTCCAATTTCTGAGGGTTCCCGGCTGCCGATCCAGGATAACGGCTGCAACCTTCTCGTTTACGGTGTCGTTGAAGGAAACAACTAGCCCCCGATCTCTACACCATCCCCTCAGCCGATCGGTTGCATCTGCCTCTTTATGACCACAAATCGGACACCGATCCATGTTTGCCCCCCCTAGTCGCGCAAAACCGGCGGGAGCGGATCGGGGGCCAGGTCGGCAAAAAAACGAGGATACCATCGCGCATAAGCAAGCCGCGTCCAGGGGTCAGCCTCGGCCAGCACGTCGCGGGCCGCCTCGATCTCTTCCGGGGTCACGCGCCCCAGCGGGCGGCCACCCGGCCAGTACATGGGTTTTACGCGCCTGTACAATTCAGGAAGTAAGCTAATCTCCATCGTTTCCTCCATTTATCCTCTTGATTTCCGCGAGGCGATTTTTGAATTTTTCGTTGATGTCTCGGGACGCTGTTTTTTCGGCGGCTGCCTGCTGCTGCTGGGGGGACTTCGCCGTCAGCGGGGAACGCTGCTTTTTTTGCTGATACGGCAAGATCGCCTTTGCAGCTTGCAGGCGTAGGGGATCAGCCACCACTCGGCCCTGAACCACCGCCAACAGGTAGCTCTCCGCGTCGGGAAATTCCATTAACTCCGGGCGCGCTTTTTTGGGCCGTCCAGCGCCTAGCCGTTTCCCGCCATGTCTTGCCATCTTGAATACCTCGTTTTTTTGGACATTTTATAAGCGTAAAATTGAACGTGGTTTCTGGGTTTCGCCTTCAACTAACAATCTCATGCCCCCCCCGGCCTCGCGCGCGCGCACGACAAAGCATTTAATTAATTGTTTGGGCTTAGCGATAGCAAAAGGGGATTACCCCGGTTTAATCACGATGGTCGCCAACACTGTAAGCCGCCCCCCCGCCTGCTGGTCTGTACCTCGGGCCGCCCTTTTGTAATAATCTGCGCCAGCAACGGCTTGATCTTCAACAGCCCTCGCCGGAGTTGGTCGTCGTCATACCCGGCCACCGCGCCCCAGAATTGACAGCAGCCGGAGCAAAGAAACCGGGCCGCTTCCCACCGCTGCCGGGGGGTGCCGCTGCTGAGGTCGGCCAGGGCATCGGCGATAACTGCCGCCGCCAGTGGTTGGTAATCCTCTGTCAACCATTCACCTCCTACGCGCGCGCGAGTGATCCGCATCCATTCTTAGTCATGCTCTGTCCTCTGCTTCGGTTCCTTTACTGTAAAATGTAGAGAATGTAGTACGCGCGTGTGTAGTGTAGATAAGACTTCTTGCCTCTCTCTTATATTCTAGTCCTTTTTCTTTCTTTGTTACGTGCGCGCATACTACAATTTCTACATTCCATCTTGATTTGTTCTTTTCAGGTCTGCCATGATCTTGGCAACCTCGGCCCGCCGTTGCTTCTCACGTTCTGCTTGACCAGTAAACCGCCGGTGGATATCAGGGTTGACCAGATACGCGGAAGGCTTGCCCCGCTCATTGATCTTTCCTTGTTCGGGAAATATCCAGCCGTATGCCGCCAGCCGATCAAGCATTTCTTCGCGCTCCCATTCCATCATCTTGCGGAATGCAATCATATTGTTGTGGAGGTCACGCTTAACGGTGAACCGCTCCCATCCACGGGCCAAAAGCAGACCGGCCAAACTCTTGGCGTGTGATTCTGTTGCGTCCAGACCGTCATAAAAGCGGATCGCGTGAGGCAAAAGCACCCGCCAGAGCAAGGCGGCAACGTTCCGGGCCGTCTGCTCCGGCACCTGCTTTTCGGTGGGATATTCCCGGCGGGCTGCACACTCGGCAACGTGGAACGTCAAGAGTACGCGGGCAAAGGTTCCTTCCCACTTGCCCAGCATTGCCGCCAGGTGGGGGTTGGGCAAGTTGACGGTGGCCCGGTGTAACTTGTCGTTAAACGCCGCTCTGACGGCGTGAGCGCCGTCTGACAGCTTCACCGGCTCATCGGTCGGCTGCAAACATGCAAGCTGCTCTACCAAGTCGGAATAGGCCTTCTTGGCTTCCATATCGGGGCGGCGGTCAATTCCTGGTTTAGCCGGTGCTGCGTGTACCAGAATTAACCGTTGCAGCATGCCGTCGTGATTGGTCACTTTGGCGTAACCTTGGATAACTTGCGGTTGAATGCCGCCCACCACACAAGCAGACCAGTTAGGCACCCAAAGGCTGCCCCGTTGGATTCGGTCCACTTCCTGGCCGCCGCCGTTGTATGCTTCCAGCCAGGCGGCCCGGTCCTTCCCGCCGCCGTTCTTGTAGGCGTCCATCGAATTGAGCCAGCCGGTCAACTCGTCGCGGTCAACCAAGATTCCACGGGGTTCCATTCCGGCCAGGATTTCGCCCAGCTTTTCAACGGTGCTATCGCTTACGGTTAGGCGTTTTGCTGCCGGTTTCGGCGGGAGTTTGGCCTTTTTATCATCGGTTTTGAGTTTTTCGCATTCATCCTCCCACTGCTGCACCGCCTCGGCGTGTTTTTTGCGCCATTCAGCGGCAACACGATTGGCGGGGGAAATGGCCTTTTTCATGCCTGGTGATTTCTTGGTCGCTGGATCGCCGATAATTCCAATCCATAACCGGGCCGATTCTCGCCAGGTGGGGTCATAGCGTTTTGGTTGAATCTGCAACCGATCATCAATGCACCCGGCCAAAGCGCCCAGGGCGGCCATGCAAATTATGGCGGGATCCACTCCCATCAACTCGGCCTGGTCTTTTGCAAAGTCGGCCACCACCGGCGGGAACAGGTCCACGGGGAAAGGCGGTTGCTCCATGTTCCCGAACAGGTCAACGGCGGCCACCGTTTCGTTGTTTTCCTGGTTTTCCTGCTGGCTTTCGGCGGCCTTTTCGGCCATGTGTTGGCGCTGCCGGGCTTTCTGTCCATGCGGGTCTAGCAGGTTGGCGTAGTTCCTGACTGCGGCCTCGACGTCCCCGCCATGCTCAAGGTGACAAACCGCGTCGAAAACGTCCAGGCTGTGGCCCCGGTCGTTTCGGCGAGATGTATGGTTGAGATGTGATAGCGGGTCGCTTTCGCCGTGGTGGGAGTAAACGCGCTCTTTCCCGCTGCCGCCCAGAATCACCACTCCGGGGTTGCCGCTCTCGCTGTTGGGTGAAAGGTACTTGCCGCCCACCTGCCGGTAGCCGTTCCTGACTAAAACCTCGTGCATGGTGTAATGTTTGCAAACCTTTTCGATTATGCCGCCATCGTCCGGCACGTTTGCCCGTGGTTTAGCCGGTGCTTGGTCTGCCTGCTGCCGCTGCTCTTTCTCGGCTTGCTGGTATGCCGCCAGGCAAGCGGAAACGAAAGGGGCAAGGGGATCATGGGGGTTAAGTGGTGGCCGGTCGGTGGCGTCGATGTAATCAAAGGGATTGCTGCCCCTGGTGATGTTGGGGGCGTAAAATACTTGTTGAATGCGGGCCTGTGCTTTGTCGGTTCCCATGACCAGGGCCGCGCCAACTGCCAGGGGCACGAAGTCAACGTGGTTGATCGGCTCGGCAAAGGGCACGACAACCTTCCAGCGGTTGGCGACAACTCCCTTTTTCGGCTGCCGGTGGCTGGACGTGGTAAAAGCAAGGTAAGCCACGCCATAACCATCATAAAGGGCTTTTATTCCTTCGCGGGTCAGGTTGTCGTGGTCGTGGTCATTGACCTGTGCGTAAAATTCAGAGGTCGCCGCTGCGTCTGCCGTTTTGGCGTCTGCATGAAACGGGGTGATCGCCGGGGCGGTTTCCTTCGGCCCGATGTTGATATCTCTCGCAAGCTCCACGATAGCAGCCAGGCTAACATAGCGGCTCGGCTTCGTGTGCTTGTGCGTGAGGTAGTAGGGATAGACCGGGGCGGCCAAAAAGGCTTGATTGCCGCCGCCGCCCGTGGTATTATTTTTTTGTGGATCGTGTGCGGCCTCGTTCCGGGCGCTTGGTGGGCATTCCGGGGCGGGGCCGATACTTTTTTCAAGCATGGCCTAGCCCTCCATGCTCTGTTCGTGAGCAGCAAGGGCAGAACCGCGCCACCGAGTACAGCCCGGCGACAACTTAATCGGTTTGGGGAATTGGCCGCGCTCAACCCATCGCCAAATGGTGCAACGACTGACGTTATAGCGGGCGGCGACCTGGCGGTCGGAATGGAAAGTTTCGGGCGTTTGCATCGTGTGCCTCCTTGCTGTTTTTAGTAGCACCTAGGCACACAATAGACGAAAAAACAGATAGATAAAGCGCAGTAAGCACTTACTGCGGGGTTTTGTTGAACTCAGCCTTTATGCAATTGACTATGCGGTCGACACTGCGGAATGAAAGTCGGCCCTTGCCGCCGCATCGAATGCACTTGCAGTTGAGGTAATGTTCGCCGGTGTTCTCATCGTTTTCCTCGATGTAGGTATCCCCGGCGCTGTTCCTGTATTTTACCTTAAGCCGCCGCTTGACCATAGCCGGAGTTGGATTTTCCATTCCCTCCATGATCTCCCTGATTATCTCGACAAAGTGCTGATTCCGTAAGTTGCCGGGAGCCAATTTTTGGCTTTTTTTCCTTTTCCACAGCTTGTTGTCGAATGATAGCTCGCCGAAGCTCGCCGTCATCATCCCAGCGAGAAATGCAGCTTTAGCCAATTCCTCAATTTTTCCAAAGGTTGCGGGGCTAACCTCTTGCTTAACCGCATCAAGAGCGGAAATTATTTGACCAAAGGATGATGCGAACCTTTCAACTCCTTCCTCGAGGCCGGACAAGGAAATAGGACTATTAGGGAAAACACTTGTCGTTTTCCTTTCGAGAAGGGCGACTCGAGCCTCAAGTTTTTCAATAAAGATATCCTCAAGCCTTCCGTCCATAGTCCAATCAGGCAAAAAGTCGCGTTTCATCTTTGCACCTCTTGATAGAGATATTCGGCCCAATCATTCATCAATGGGCGGCGCTTTTCCAGTAAATCCCCGCGCCTATATGCTGCCTCAGATTTGTCCCTGATTCCGTGCGCCAGGGCTTTTTCGCAAACCTCGTTAGGGTAGCCGGTGGCCTCTGCCGTCCAGTCCCGGAAGGCGGAGCGGAACCCGTGAGGCACCGCGTCAACCTGCATCCGCTTGCAGACAGCGGAAAGGGTCATGTCGGATAAGGGGCCACCACGGGGGGCGGGGAACAAGTACTCCGAACCTTCCAGCCGGGGCAGGGCGGCTAAAAGCTCAAGGGCGGCACCAGGTAACGGAACACGGTGTTCCCGGCTGGCCTTCATCCTGGTGGCTGGAATAGTCCATACTCTCTCTTGAAGGTCTATCTCTGCCCAGGTTGCACCGCGTACCTCGCCGGATCGGGTAGCCGTCAGGATTAAAAACTCCAAGGCACGGGCGGCCATGCCTTCTCGTTGGAGCAACAGGGGAATGAAGGACGGCATTTCCTTCCAAGGTAAAGCCCGGTGATGCTTGACGGTTGCCACCTTGCCGGGCTTCGGTAATACCGCGTCAAGATTGCCTTGCCACCTGGCGGGGTTGTCTCCTTTGCGGTAGCCGTGAACGGTGGCCCAGCTCAGGACGTTTTCGATCCTCCCCCGCAGCCGGGTCATGGTTTCGGTCTTGGTCGTCCATTCCGGCTCGAGGACACGGATAATATGGGCAAGCTCAATATCGGCCACCTGCATCTTGCCCAGCACCGGGGAAGCGTAGGTTTTTAGCGTCGCCTCCCATTGGGCCGCGTGCTTGGGATTGCTGAACTCCTTAGTTTTGCCAGCCAGGAACCGCCTGGCCGCCTCGTCAAACGTCACCACGTTCCTCTGTGCGGCTATTCTGTGCGCTCTAAGGGCTTTCTTGGTGTCCACCGGGTCAACCCCTGCCTTGAGTTGTTCCTTCGCCTCCACGGCCTTTTGCCGGGCCATTGCGAGCGATATTTCCGGGTAGGCGCCTAAGCCCAGGTCACGCCGAACAGCATATTCTCTGCCGGTGCTGCTGGTGCTGGTCTGGCCGGTGGCATATCTCAATATCCACGATCGCGCACCAGAGGGGGAAACACTCAGGTGCAGCCCGGCAACACCTCCCACAGCATACAAGCCCGGCTTGGTCAGTCGCTTTACCTCGATTGCCGATAACTCCTTTGCGCGTTTTGGCATGGGGCCACCTTTCCCTTGACGTTTACCGCTTAAAAAACTATCTTGCCAGATTCGGATGGGGCGGCGATAGTATGGCGGAGCCTTTCGGAATCGAACTCAAAATAAGTTGCTGAAAGTTCGTTACCCAAATCCCTACATCCTTCCCAACATAGAAACTAACATTGATCGCATTTAATTGCAACAACATGCGACAAGACGGAACCGGGAAGCGGTGTAAGTAGCGGTAAAATCAAGGGAAAAAAGGCGGGGTAAGACGGGGTGCAACACGCTAAAAGCGGCTACCTCCTCCGCCAGATCAACCCCGGCCTGACCCCGGTTGACGGTGGCCGTCCAGGCGGATAAAGTGCGTTGCAGATTGCGGAGAGATGACCGAGCTGGCCGATGGTGCTCGCCTGCTAAGCGAGTGTAGGGTCAAAAACTCTACCGAGGGTTCGAATCCCTCTCTCTCCGCCACTTCATAAGCCGGCTAGTCCGGAGCAGTTACAGAAGCCCTGATTTCTCAGGGCTTTTTCTTTTTCCTTTCCCCGTTTTTCCTTTAGGTAGGGCCCATCAATGTTTGATGCCCTGGGGTACTTCCCGGACGATAGGGCTGCCGCGGTCCTCTTAGATGTTATCGAGGTTTGCTCGTCGAGCTTAAAACAAAGTACCGGAAATTAAAAAGTCCGGAGGTTGACGGACGGCAATTATCCCCACCGGCGGTGTTCTGAGCCGCCGGTTGACAACGCCTTGCAATCACGAGAGGATGATTACAATCGGAACTTTCCGCACCATAACAGGTCAGGAATACAACAAAGATATAGAGGGAGTTTTGCCTTAATGAAAGCACGGTTGTCGCATCGTTGGGAAATCGCTTTGATCGCCTGCCTGGCCCTGACGATCTCAGCGGTCAAATTGGCCGGGGCCGAACCCTTGAGCGAGCGCGAACGGGAGCGCGAGACCTTCCGCCAGGGCTGGGCGGCGGCTCAAAGCGGTGATCTGGCCGGCTTCATAATGGCCATGGGCGCCTTGCCGGATTATCCGCTGGTCCCCTACCTGGAAGCCGAACTTTTGCGCCAGCGGGTGGATCAGGTGCCGGAAGCGGTGATGACCCATTTTCTGGCCCGCCATCGCGGCTGGTCGTTTGCGCCAACGCTGGAAACCACCTGGTTGCGCAGTCTGGGCCAGCGCGGCGAGTACCAGGCTCTCCGGCGGCACGGCCGGGATTCCACCGACCCGGAAGTCCGCTGTTACCAGGCCGCAGGCCGGATCGAGGCCCAGGAGCATGAGGGGCTCGCAGAAGAAATCGCGGGACTTTGGCTGGTCGGCCGCTCCCAGCCCGAGGCCTGCGATCCGGTTTTCACCTGGTGGCAGGCTCAGGGCAATCCCGCCCCCGACCTCGCCTGGCAACGCTTCCAGCTGGCCTTTGAGGCCGGGGATTTGGGCCTGGCCCGTTACCTGCGGCGCTACCTGGCCGGGGAAGAGCGTGAATGGGCGGAGCGCTGGCTGAACATGCAGGCCCGGCCCCACGAGACGCTGGGCCAGGCGCGGCAGTGGCGCGACCAGCCCCGGGCCCGGCAGTTGATCAGCAACGGACTCCGCCAACTGGTCCGCCGCGAATGGGAGCGAGCCGAACTGCACTGGCAGGCCTTGGCCCCGGCCTTCAGTTGGTCTGCCTCCGAGCAGGCCGCCATCGCGCGGGAACTGGCCCTTTACCGGGCGGTGAGGCTGGATGGCGAGGCCTTGGCCGCCATTGACGCCCTGCCCGATTCCGCCCGTGATCAACAGATGCTGGAATGGCGGGCCCGGGCCGCCCTGGCCCACGGCAACTGGCCGGCGGTGCTGGCCAGCATCGAGGCCATGACGGCCGCTGAACAGGAACAAGGGCGCTGGCGCTACTGGCGGGGGCGGGCCATGGCGGCCCTGGAAAGCCCGGAAGCGCTGACGGTGCTGGCGGCATTGGCCCGTGAACCCCATTATTACGGTTTTTTGGCCGCGGCCCACTTGGGCCGGGCCTTCAACCTCTGCAGCGAGGAGTTGGCCGTCGACAGCGCCGTGCAGGCCCGGCTGTTGGGCGATCTCGAGTTCGAGCGGGCCCTGGAGCTGTTTCAGGTCGGGCTTTACGATCATGCCAGGCGCACCTGGAACAGGGTGGCCCGGCGCTTGAGCCAATCCGAGCTGGAGCAGGCGGCTCTGCTCCTGACCGCTTCCGGCTGGTACGACCGGGCCATCGCCGCGCTGAACAATCCCCAAAATCGCCAGGCCTATCCCTGGCGATTTCCCCTGGCCGAAAAAGGGCTCGTCATGGCGGAAGCCGAACAGCGGCGGGTCAATCCGGCCCTGGTTTACGGCCTGATGCGGGCCGAGTCGGCCATGCAGCGGGATGCCCTCTCGCCGGCCGGGGCGCGGGGCCTGTTGCAGTTGATGCCGGGCACGGCCCGGGAGGTGGCCCGCCGCAACGGGCTGGCTTACAATGGCGCCGGCGATCTGCTCGATCCGGCCACCAACATCGCCCTGGGCGTTGCCCATCTGGCCGAGCTGGAAGAGCGCTATGCCGGCAATTGGGTACTGGTCGCCGCGGCCTACAACGCCGGGATCAACGCGGTCGCCCGCTGGCTTGAGGAGCGCCCGCTTGCCGCTCCCGACATCTGGTTGGAAACCCTGCCCTACCACGAAACTCGCGAATATGTGCCCCGCATCCTGGCCTTTGCCACCATCTACGAATGGCAACTGGCGGCCAAGCCCGGGGTGCTGGCGGCCAACATGCTGGGCCGCGTTTCCGATTCCGGCCGCTTCGCCTGTCCCGAATAAGGGGACGCTGAAGGAAGCGGGATCAGCAGAAATTAATTATCGGGGGGATTTCTGTTGGGGCCCCCGCAGGAGATCTTAGCCATGCCAACCACCAGTTTTCCCAGCCCGGCGCCGCTTCGCCCGGAGCGGCGCTTGCCGCGATCACTGATCGTTCTGCTGATCCTGGCGGTGCTCGGAGCCGGCCTCTGGGGTCTGATCCGCCTGTATTCCGGCCAGCCGGAGGCGGTTATCCTGGACGCCCGGGAAGAGAAGGTGCTGGATGCCAAGCTCGAGGCCGTTTCGACCCCCTCCGACCCCGACCAGCCCCTGGTGGCGGAAATCTACCAGGAAACCGACGCGGCCCGGGTCATCAGGTTCAGCGAGCGGGAGCTGAACGCCCTGATCGCCCGCGACCCCGACCTGGCCGGCCGGGTGGCGGTGCGCCTGAGCCCGGGCCAGGTGAGTACCCGCGTGCGCCTCGATGTACCGGCCGACGTGCCCCTGCTGGGCGGGCGGGTCCTCAACGTGCGCTCCGGGGTCCGCATCGAACACGCGGACGAGACCCTGACGGCGCGGCTGATCGGGGTGAGCGTGGCCGGGATCCCGTTGCCGGCCGCCTGGCTGGGCGGCCTGAAGGATGAAGATCTGCTGGCCCTGACGGCCTTCCGCGGCCTCGGGGCCGGCATCGAGCAGCTCGAGGTCGGCGAGGGCGAACTGATCTTGCGGCTCGCCCGCTGAGGGCAGGGAGACGGCGTGGCAAACCCGCCGCTATGACAGCCGTCTGCCCCAGCGCAGATAGGTCGGAATCTGCAGGTATTCCTCGCAGGCCGGCCCGACCAGCGGGGGTAAATTCCACCTTTCCCGCTGCCCCTGGTCCTTGGTCTCCCGCTTATCGTTAAGCGGCCCTTGGGGCCCGACCCCCCCGCATCCCGGGCAGACCCTGTTCGCTCTGCTGTTTGCTGCACTGTTCATCCCGGCATCCTCCTGTTGGAAAAAATCTTTGCTTCGACCATGCCGTGATTGTATGCTCCCGGGTAGGACATATGGTGTCCTGCCCGGAAAAAATTTTGCCTGGAATACACATGGCCGCCAACAAATCCCAGCTCGCCCGTCTGCTGTTCATCGACGACCAGATCCGCCAGGGCATGCGCGGCGGCCGCCTGGCCAACTGCTCGACCCTGGCCCGGGAGTACGAGGTTTCAACCAAAACGATTCAGCGGGACCTGGAGTTCATGCGGGAGCGGTGGGATGTGCCGGTGGCCTACGACCAGCGGCGGCGAGGATTCTATTACACGGAGGAGAATTACGGACTGCCGGCCTTGCACGTCAACGAAGGAGAAATCTTCGGCCTGCTGGTGGCCCGGCGGGGACTGGAGGCTTATCGCAACACCCCGGTGCACGACAGCCTGGTTTCGGTCTTTAAAAAGCTGGCCGAATCGCTGCCCGACAAAATTTCGGTCGATGCCGCCTGGCTGGGCAACCGGATCTCGGTGCTGCCGGAACACCATACCATCATCGACCCCGAGGTCTGGAACACGGTGTGCCGCGGTCTCCAGCAGAGCAGGACGCTCGAGCTCTCCTACCGGAAACCGGGGGCCGGCGCTGCCGGTTGCCGGCAAATCGATCCCTATCACCTGGTCCATTACCAGGGGGGCTGGTATCTGCTGGGCCGCTGCCACCGCCGGCGGCGGACCCTGACCTTTGCCCTTTCGCGAATCAGCGAAGTTGCATTGTTGACCGGAACTTTTGCCGTTCCGGCGGCTTTCAACCTGGAAGCAAGCCTGAAAAACAGCTTCGGCATCATTCTGGGCCGCCGGCCCCGCCGGGTGCGGCTGCATTTTTCCCGGGCCGCCGCACCCTATGTCGCGGAGCGAATCTGGCACCCGGGGCAGAGCTTGCGGCGGCACCGGGACGGCACCATCACCCTCGGCCTGCCCACCACCGACCTCACCGAAATCCGTCGCTGGGTGCTTTCCTGGGGCAGTGAAGCGCGGGTCCTCGCCCCCCGGGAACTGGTCCGGGCCGTCCGCCAGGAACTGGCCGGGGCACTGGCCGGCTACGATGTTAAGCTAAAATCCCGGCCGACCACGAAAGTTAAACGGTAACTCTGGCAGGTTGTCCGCGGGTCAGGCCACCTGGCAGCGATTGCGGCCGCCCCGCTTGGCGGCGTAAAGGGCCTGGTCAGCGGCGCCGATAACCTCGGCGGCGGTCTGGCCGTGCTCGGGAAACCCCGCCACCCCGATGCTGATCGTATTGCGCAGCTTCAGGCCGTCCTGGCAGTGAAAGAGGTGTTCGCTCACCGTCCGGCAGAGGCGGATGGCGCTCTGTTCGGCCTCCCGGGCACCGCCGGCCATCAGGACGATAAACTCTTCGCCGCCGTAGCGACAGGCGATATCGTCCTGGCGAATGTGCTGCCGGATCAGGTCGGCCAATTGGGCCAGCACCTCGTCGCCGACTAGGTGGCCGTACGTGTCGTTGACCGGCTTGAAGTTGTCGAGGTCAATCATCAGGACGCTGAAGGTCCGACGCCGATCTGCGCCATAGGTATCGATAAACTTGCGGATTTCCGCTTCACAGTAACGCTTGCTGTAGAGGCCGGTCAGACCGTCGGTGATCGCCAGCCGGTAGTGGCGGGCATTGGCCAGGGCCACTTCGATCTGCTCGCAGACCGCCGCCAGCAATTTTTTTTCCATCTCGTCGAAGGGCCGGCTCTCCGGCCGATGGATGCAGAGCAGGCCCAGGGAGACATGCTGGGTGGCCAGGCTGGCCAGGGCCACGGAACCTTCCCGCCCAAAGGCGATGCCGCTGGCCGGGTTCCGGCGCCAATGCTCCCAGGCCTGCTCCAGCCAGGCCGGCAGTTCCCCAGCCGCCGGCGGCGCCGGATCTTCCCGGTGCTGGCAGCGGCGGTCGTCGCTTTCCCGCCAGGATATTTCGGTAATTTCGCTCTCCCGCTTCTCCCGCCGCAACAGCAATGCCGCCTGCTCGGCCTTGAAGGTCTCCAGCAGCAGCTCGACGATCACCCGGCGCAGTCTGTTGTGCCATTCGGTTTCCTGGCTCAGGCGCCGGACGAAGGTGTAAAGCTGCTCGGTTTCCCAGTTTTTGCGGCGGATCTCGGCGAACGAGCGCTTGATGGCCTGGTTCATTACGTTGAACTGGACGGCCATGTCCTGGAATTCACCCCCGCCCTTGACTTCGACCCAGTGGTCGAAATTTCCCTGTCCGGCGCGGACGAAGCCCTCCTCGAGCTGCCGCAGGGGCCGGTGGACGTAGCGTCCGACAATCAGCGACAGAACCAGGGCCAGGACCAGGAAGGTCAACGCCCCGGTCAACAGGGTGCGGGTCAGCACGGTGCGCAAGGTGGCGAACAGTTCGCCAAGGGGGGCGTCATAGAACAAAACCCCCAGGTTTTGCTGGCCGGGATCGTGACAGCTCCGGCATTCCGACTCGTTGGTCAGCTTGATGACGTGGCGCAGCACCGGTCCGGCCGGGGTTTCGAGGAAAATCTCCCCCTGGCTCGGCGGGCTGTCCGGCCGGGAATGACAGGCGGTACACTCCGGCGCCCGGTGGCGGTCGAAGCGATGACCCTCGAGGGTTGAATCGCCGGCGACCAGCACCGTGCCGTCGCCACCGATGATGCCGAGATTGGCCGGCGCGAAGATCTCGTAAATATCGGCCGTCGTCCGGCGGATCAGCCCCCAGTCGTTGGCCACCATGGCCGGGAGCAGGGCCCGCTCAACGGAGCGGTTGGCCCGCAGCGCCTCGGCCTTGGCCAGCTCGGTATAGCGGTCCTGCTGGTAGGTCCAGATGCCGATCAGCGAGGCCCCGATCGAGAAGCCGAGCAGCAACAGAAGGCTGGCCAGCAGCTTGAAGCGCAGGGTGCGGATGATTTCGCCGATGGGTCTAGCCATCTTGCTTGCTCCCGTTCGCCGGTTGGATTGCCGGCCTAAGTTTCCCAGCTGAATGCCCGTTCGCGGAAGACGCGCAGACAGGCATCCACCACCAGCGGATCATATTGCCGGCCGCGGCCCCGCTCGATTTCGGCCAGGGCCTGCTCGGTGCCCAGGGTCGGCCGGTAGGGGCGGTGCGAGGCCATGGCCTCAACCACGTCGGCGACGGTCATGATTCGCGCCTCCAGGAGGATTTCGCCGCCCTTGAGGCCGCGCGGGTAACCGGAGCCGTCCATTTTTTCATGATGCTGGAAGACGATCTCGGCGATGGGCCAGGGGAATTCGATATCCTTGAGAATGGCATAGCCGACCTGGGGATGGGTGTTGACCAACATAAATTCGATATCGCTCAACCGGGTGGGCTTGGTAAGAATCTCCGAGGGGATTTGAATTTTGCCCAGATCATGAACCACCCCCGCCAGGTGGAGCCCATGAATTTTGTCTTCCGGCAGGCTCAGCTCCCGGCCGATGGCAACCGCCAGGTCGGCAACCCGGCGCTGGTGGCCGGCGGTGTAGTAATCGCGGGCCTCAACGGTGGAGGCGATGGCCTGAATCGATTGTTCCAGGCTTTTTTGCAGAATCTCGGCGTGATGCTGGTGCCGGTAGGCGATCAGGTCACGCTCGGCCCGGATCCGCAGGGTTTCGATCCCAAAGGAGAGATCATGGGCCAGCTCGGTGAGCAAAGCGACCTCATATTCATTGAAGGCATCGCGTTCCAGGGCATGGATGGATAAAACGCCGATGATTTTCTCCTTGACCACTAAAGGCAGAACGAAGCTGGCCGTATAGACGGGCAGCGCCGGGATGGCCGCTTTCAGGTCCATGATGCCCGGGGAGTCGGAGTCGGATCCAAGAACGATCTGGGCCTTGCCGGCAGCGATGGCGCACCGCATCGTCCCCTCACCGTCTTGCGGCCCGCATTCGGCGGCCAGGGCCCGGGAAACACTTTCTCCCTCGAGTCCGGCCCAGGCCTTGGGGATGAGGGTCCCCTCCGGGTTGTCGTCGACATACCCCACCCAGGCCAGGCAGTAGCCGCCCTCTTCCACCGCGACCCGGCAGATCGAGCGCAACAGTTGGGTTTCGTCGGTGGCCCGGACCAGGGTCTGGTTGCCGGCGCTCAGGGTTCTCAGGGCCCGGTTGGCGTGAGCCACCTCTTCCTCGGCGGCCTGGATGGCGGCGGCTGTTTCATCCATGGTCCGGGCCAGGCGGCCGATTTCGTCATCGGAATGGGGCAGGCCGCTGCGAGCGGTATGATCGCCGGCCCCAAAGCGAGCGGCGGTGGCGGACAGGGTCAGCAAAGGCCGCACCAGCAGCCGGTCGCCATACCAGTAAACCAGGCCGAAAATCAGGGCGAGGACCAAGGACGCCCCCAGCAGCTGGTTGCGCAGCTTGCGCCAGGGCTGGGCGAGCACCATTTCCCGCGGCAGGCTCAGGAAGAGGGTCATCTGTCCGGCAACGGTTTCAAACAGAGGAGCGAAAGCATAAAAGCGCCATTCCCCCGTCACGCCGGGTATTTCCAACACTCCCGCTTCCGTCGCCTTAACCGCGTCCTGCAAGATCTGGCGGGCGGAGCCGCCGGCCAGTCCTTCCTGGTCGGGGTAGCGCGCCACCAGCAGGCCGGTCCCGTCCATCAGCAGGATGCGTGCTTCCTCCTGGGGACGAATTCCCGCCAGGTCCTCCTTGAGCCATGAAAGGTCCATGGCCAGAAACAGCACCCCCGTCACTTCTTCCTGCGGGCCCTGGAGCGTCTTGGCAAAGGTAAAAAGGGTGACCCCGGTAATCCGTCCGGTCACCACATCGCTGACCACCAGGCGCTCGAGTTGCAGGGCCTGCTGGAACCAGATCCGGTCGCTGAAATTGACTTCGTTAAAGCCGGGATGGGCACTGCACATGACGGACCCGTCGGGCCTGGCCAGACCGATATTGATAAAGCCGGGATTTCTTTGCTGCTTCAATCGTAGCGCCGTTTCGCACTCCGCGGTCGAGGCCCCGGGCTGTAGGGCCGGATTTGCCGTTAAAGCCAGGGAGATCGCTTCAGCGTGGGCGGCAACGGCCTGCTGCCGGGCGGCCAGCAGCTTTACTTCGGCCAGGAGCCTGGACTGGGCTTCGACCTTTTTTTCTTCGCCCTGCTCGATGGTGTGCCAGACAATGACCCCGACCAGCAAAAAGAACATCGCCATGGGAATGAGCAACAGGCGGCCGCGCAAGCCGAAAAAGGAGGGTTTGGCAGGATTGGTCATCGTTTCGATCGGTTCCAGCTTGCCGCAGTCGGGATTGTCCAGCGGAATAACCACTTGGTAGCAGCTTAGAGGAGGGCCGCTTCGGTAGCCCGTCAGGGAGTCTCCCGTGTCGGGCTTGGTTGAAAACACCGGTAATAATTTACTTTTTTGTCGACCTGCCGGTTTTCGACCCCAAGTTCAACTGGTTAATCTTATTTCGTTTTAATTGCAAATAAATTTCCAAATCCCGCCGGCCGGCCAAACGGTTCAGCCCGGCTCAAAAAAGCAACCGCAAGTTGGTGCCCGTGTGGACGGGCGCCGCAATCGGCAGCTACCACTTGACCACGTTGACCAGGGCGGGGCCCCGCTGCACGCAGCGGTGATATTCCACGGCCGGTTCGCCGAAGGCCATGGCATAACCCAGGGTATGGTCGGCGGGGATGCCGAGCCGGCCGAGCGCGTCGGGACAGGCGGCCAGGGCCATCATGCAGATGCCGTCCCACACCGTGCCGAGCCCGTGGGCATGGGCGATGAGGTCGAAAGTAGTCAGGGCGATGAGGCAATCCTGCTCAGGGCAGGGGGCGGCGGTCGGCGCGCTGGTGATCAGGAGATGCGGCGCCCCCCGGAAGATAATGTCCCGGCCCTTCTCCTGCCAGGCATTGACCACCCAGTTGAGATAATTGCCGGCCAGGCCCCCGGGCAGTTGGCCGGCCTGCTGCAATTGGGCCAGGCGGCCGATGAGATGATCCCGCAGGCGATTGAGCACCGCCCGCTCTTTGACCACCGTGAAAAGCACCGAACCGGCATTGACCCCGGTGGGGGCATGGCAGGAGATCTCGAGCAGCCGGTCGATCAGCTCCGGGTCCAGGTCCTTTTCCTGGTAGCGGCGCACCGTGCGCCGGCCCTTGATCAGGGTGGTCAGTTGGTCCGGGTCGGGCAGGTTGCCGGGCAGCGGGGCGCTGGCGGCGGGATCCTTGCCGAGAATGGAGATGGCGGCGGTGGGGCAGACGGCCAGGCAGTGCTGACAGCGGATGCAGCCGCCCTCGTTGGTAATCTGCGGAAAGTCGTCCAGGGCAATGACCCCCGACGGGCAGTCCAGCGCGCACTCGCCGCATTGGATACAACGTTCTTGATCGACTTGAAACTGGAGCATGGTTTTCCTCCTCGGTGCGTTTTATGGCCTGATGCCGGCCGGCGCCGCCAGGATCTCAATTTCCGGGCATCGGGGACTGATCACGGCAGGCAAGCAAATTTATCGCGTAGTTTTACTCGGGGATTATTACGGTTACCTGGGTTTGGCGCCGCCCGGGGCGGGCAATTCGATTTAAAAGGTCAGGGGCTGCCAGGGTCTCTGCTGGGCCTCGGCCACCAACCGGTTGACCAGGCGGCCCCGGTAAACCGTAAGGCCGCGGGCCAGGGCCGGATCACGCCCGGCGGCCGCCTCCAGGCCCTGATCCGCCATGGCCAGGGCGTACGGCAGGGTGGCGTTGGTCAAGGCCATGGTGGCGGTGCAAGGGACCGCGCCCGGCATGTTGGCCACGCAGTAGTGAAGAATTCCCTCCACCTCGTAAACCGGGGCGGAGTGGGTGGTGGGCCGTGAGGTCTCGGCGCAGCCGCCCTGATCAATGGCCACATCCACGATGACCGAGCCTTTGCGCATGATGGTGAGCATCTCCCGGCTGATCAGGCGGGGAGCGCGGCCGCCGGGCACCAGAACGGCGCCCACCACCACGTCCGCTCGGGCCAGCTCCGCCTCGATGTTGTGCCGGCTGGAAACCATGGTGGTCAGCCGGCCGCGGAAGAGCTGGTCAAGTTCGGCCAGCCGCGGCAGATTGCGGCCGAGCATGGTGGTTTCGGCGCCCAAACCCACGGCCATCTGGGCGGCATTGACGGCCACGGTGCCGCTGCCCAGAATGGTCACATGCCCCGGGGGAACGCCGGGCACGCCGGGGAGCAGCACCCCGCGCCCGCCCGCCTCTTTTTCCAGGAACCGGGCCCCTTGCTGGATGGCCATGCGGCCCGCCACCTGGCTCATGGGCGCCAGAAGCGGCAGAAAACCGTTGTCGAGCTGGACCGTTTCGTAGGCCACCCCGATGACTCCTTTGGCCAGCAGCACCTCGGTTAGTTCGGCCAGCGGGGCCAGGTGGAGAAAAGTGAAGATAATCAGGTTTTCCCGCAAGAGGGGATATTCGGCCGGCAAGGGTTCCTTGACCTTCATCACCAGCTCGGCCCGGGTCCAGACTTCTTCGGCGCTGGGCGCCAGGACCGCCCCGGCCGCCCGGTATTCCTCGTCAGCCAGCCCGCTGCCCAGGCCCGCGCCCTCTTCGACCACCACCGTGTGGCCGGCGCTGACCAGGGCCTGCACCCCGGCCGGCACGATCCCGACCCGAAATTCTTTGTCCTTGATTTCCCCGGGAACTCCGATGATCATTTTGCCCCTCCTTGAGGGTTGCTTCCCCTGTAAAAAGCCTGATCAATCATAAACCATAATGGCCCGGGTCAGCAGGGCTAAAATTGCCTTTTACGCGAGTCCCATGACAAACTGACCGATCAGCAGGAAGGCCACCACCGCCAGCAGCCGGTGCAGCCAGCGGCGGTAGGTGGCCACCGGCAGGCGCTCCCGCAGCCGCATCCCCCAAAGCAGGAAGATTACCGAGAGCGCCAGCAAGGGCAGCGAGATGAGCAGGAACTGGCGATTGAACTCGCCCAGGGCGCTGAAAGTGGTGAGCTGGGCGACTTTGCCGGCCAGAAAACAGAGATTGATGATCTGGACCATGGCCAGGGGGGGCAGGCTCAGCTCCAGCAGGTAGATGAGCAGGATGGGGCCGCTGACGTTGACGGTCCCCCCCAGCATCCCGGCCAGCAAGCCGGTGCCGGCGATGCTGCTCCGGGGGTGAGTGCGAAAAAAACTCCAGGAAAGGGGATTGGGCCGCAGGGCGGTATAAAGGTAGAAAAAAATGGCCAGGGCCAGCAGCAGGCGAAAGTGGTTGGGGTTGGAGTTGACCAGAATCACCGTGCCCACCACGCTGCCGCTTAAGAGAAACAGGGCCAGCGGCCAGTAGCGGCCCACGCTTTCCCCCCATTGGCCGCCCCGGTAGATGCTGATCAGGTTCAGCGCGATATTGGGCAGCAGGGACGACATGATCGCGGTCTGGACATCGGTTACCAGGGAGAGCAGGGGGGTGACGACCATGGGAAACCCGATGCCGAGGGCCCCATGAATAAAGGCGGCCAGGGCCACCGCGGCCAGCACCAGAATAAGGGCTTCCATGCTGAGTTCAACCATTTGCAACCTTCATAGTCCGGCGGTCTGAAACCGGAATCGAATTGACTTACCGGCCCGGCAGTTCCGTGCCGCGACTCATGATCTCAAGATAACTTGCATAACTGAACAGCCGGTTGCGCTTCTGAGCGGTCAACTCCTTGACGATGCCGAGCTGTTCCAGGTGGCCGAGCGCCTTGTTGACCGTGGCTGGGGTGATGCCGGTCTTCTCCACCAGCGAGGCGGAAGTGGCGATGGGATGCTCCATGAGCCCCCGGTGGACCCGGAGGGCGGATGCCGCCGCCCGGCCCAGGCCGCTGATCTTGTCGCGAAATCCCGCGGATCAGCCTTCAGTTCGCCCCAGCTGTATTCGTTGATGAAGCTGACCGGGGTGATTTGCGCCCGGGTAGAAATGCTCCGCAGGTGGTCCATCTCCCGAGCCGTCAAGGGACGGTCGATGGCTAGAAACTCAAAATATTGATATTCACTCACGGCAACGCCTCACGCAGATTTTATGGCCCGAAAGGCGGAGTCGTCGGCCAGGTGCAGGTAAATGCGGCCGTTCAGCTCGCCATTTTCATTGACCGCCCAGCCCCTGCCGCAGACCGGATCGTTTTCCTCCTGCCCTGACCAGGAGAACTCGAAACGCGGCGCATGGCCGCATTGCTCAACCCTTCCATCGATATCCCCGGATACCAGCCCGAACTGAAAACGTCCGGTCCCATCCGAACCGATGCGGAAGTAACCAGGCACCTCCATATCAACATAATCCTGGTCCCAGACCTCCATCTCCACGATGCGCCATTCTCCGGCAAACGGTTTCAGCTGCTTCATAGGACACCTTTCTGTTACCTCACTCTGGCCCCCCAAGGGGTCATAGCTTTGTCACAACTCGATGTCACAAGCCATGTCGTGAGTTTGTCGCAAATTATCCACCGCCGTGCTGGGCCATCATCTGACGGCCCTTGTCGGTCAGGCGGTATTTCTGTTTGCTGCTGCGCGGCTTGTCGGGGATAGTCATTTCAATCAGGCCGGCTTCCAAAGCGGGGAGCAGATAGGCCTTGCGGAAATGCTCATCGTCTTTCAGCCCGAGTGCCTCTTTGAGCTGTTGCCGTGTCATCTCGGAGATCAAGACCGAAAGCAGTCGAACTTCCGGGGTGACATCCGGTGCGACTTCCGGGGTAGATGTGGTAACGGTATCCAGGATCATCCGCAGCATGAAGGTGATGAAGGACGCGGAATCGGTCTTTCGGGTGCTTTCCTGAATGGCCAGGTAGTACTCGGCCTGGTGCTCGAAGATCAGGCTTTCCACCGGGATGTCGGCGAACAGAGGATTCCAGCGGGCCAGAATCAGGCTCTGCCACAACCGCCCCATGCGGCCGTTGCCGTCGGCAAAGGGGTGGATGAATTCGAATTCGTAGTGAAAGACCGAGCTGGCGATGAGCGGATGGGCGTCGGTGGCGGCCAGCCAGCCAAAGAGGTCACCCATCAGTTGCGGCACCCGGTCGGCGGGCGGGGCCATGTGGAGCACCTGGCTTCCCGCCATTACCCCCACACCGCCGTGCCGATACAGCCCTGCCTCGTCGATCAGGCCGGACATCAGAATCCGGTGCGCCTGCAACAGGTCCTTTTCCGTCTCGGGCTTCCAAGTTTGGAACCGGTCGTAGGCGGCCAGGGCGTTTTTCACCTCCTGCACCTCGCGGGGCGGGGCGATGACCCGCTTGCCCTCCAGAATCGCGGTAATCTGCGCCTCGCTCAGGGTGTTGCCTTCGATGGCCAGCGACCCGTGGATGGTGCGAATACGGTTGATGCGCCGCAGCCGCAAGGCTCTCGCCTGGTCGGTGAGCACGGTCAACCGCCCGATGGCCTCGCTGATCGCGGCGACCCGGTTCAGGATCTCGGGGGTGATGGTGTAGGGTGGCTGATATTTCATGTTTTTTTTGAAACGATCCAGCGGGGTCTGGTTAGGCCCATTGGTAAAAAAATGTGAGGTCGGTGTGTTGTTTGTTCATTTAATGACCTCATTCATTTGGAGGTTTCCCTTCTTGACATTGTCTTTAAAAAATTGCTCGAACTGCCGCTGTGCCAGCTTAGACGGAACGGTCTTGCCGTTCTCCCAGCGATTGACCGTGGCGAAGCTTACCCCGAGGGCGTGGGCCAGTTCCTCCTGGGAGAGCGCCAACTGCCGCCGCACCTCCTTGACCGTTTCCGGAAAGTTTTCGGGTTGGCGGATCATGGCCATTGGTTTGAACCCCTTTTGCACGCGAAGGTGCGAATACGCGAAGAAAGGCATTTTATAAAAGGACTAAAACACTCGCGGTTGCTGCAAACCAGGCCAATCAATGCCAATTCGTGCTTCATATGTCTTTACCCTTCGCGGCTTCGCGTGAGGAAATTCATCTTCTTACCTTTTGCACCAAATGCAGCAGGCCGGGTGCGACGTTCCACTGGTGGCCGTCGTCGGTGGCGATGCTGATGGTCTTCTTGTTGAGGCGCAGCACCAGGCCTTCCAGCATCCGGCCGTCCGGGGCCTGGAAACCGACCCGGTCGCCCCTGGTGAAGCTGGTCATCAGCGTGGTGGCGCGGGCCTGGGAAACGAGCTTGAGCCGCTCGACGATCAGCCGGTTGAGAAAGAGCAGATCTTCTTCGTTCAATCGCTTGATCGCCTCGACGGCGGAGACGCGGTCGACGATCTTGACGCTGCCGGGTTTCATGACTGTGCCTCCTGATTTTGATACACGCGAAGGCTCGATGATGCGAAGTTGGTGTGTTTGTTGACGACGCGCTGCAGGCCATCCTTCAGGATGGGTGCGCCGAAGTTGATGAGTAGGATGAGTAGTTCGAGGAACAGGCTCATCATGCGCAGGCAGGTCAAGGGCACGATGTCTGTTCATCGCTCATCCTCTAAGGACATTTTATGTTCCGGGCTTTCGCGCACTGGCAATCGATGGGCGCACGAGGACCATTCAAAACAACTCGACAATATAACATCTGCTATGCGGCGTGCAACTCAAAATTCGAGGAAGTTCCGCCAGATTTGAAACCGCTCCGGTAATTATGCCCCCAGAAAGCCAGCACGAAAAAAATTCAGCCGACGCCCGACACTTTCTCCGTCTCTCCGGTAAGTAAGCGGGGAAGCAATCAGAAATCAAAACGAGGAGCGACCGACCATGGACATCAACGACCTGTTTGACGGAATCATGAAGAGTATCAACCAGTTTGCCGACGAAATCGCCGAGCACCGGTTGCAGGAATAAATGCAGGACACCGGACGAGGTCCGGAGAATGGGGGCAAGAATGCGGAGAATTTCGAGGCGAAAGAGAAGCGGGGTATGACCAACTTCCCGAAAAGGGAGTTATCGGGGCGGCAGCGCCGACACCCTGAAAGCGACGTAAGTCGCTGACAATGCGCAGAAAAAGAAAACCCATCCAATAACCGGACGCGGTTATTGGATGGGTCTGTCTTTTTTAAATGGGGCGCCGTCACCTGAAATCATACTTTATCATCATGTTTTCGTGTGATAATTATATTTCGGTTTTATGCAGTTACCCCCAAAGTTACCCCCAGGACTCGTTGGTGAATATTAATTTCAAATATAAAATTAATAAAGCTGGTTGGCAACTACTTACCAGCGGATCGATCTGACCCAGCATGCTGGCTTGGCGGAAGAACCCTTTTTCCTGTCCTGCAAGTCTGGTAAGATGCCCCCATGAAAATCTCCCCCATCATCGCCGCCGTCTATGGCTTCAACCGTAAGACCGAGCTGAAACGCCCCCTCTTTGCCGGCGGGGTTTCGGCCGGCTTTCCCTCGCCGGCCGACGATTATATTGACAGTCGCCTCGATCTCAATGACTTCCTGGTCAAGCATGCGGCCGCCACTTTCTTTGTCCGGGTGGCCGGCGACTCCATGATCGGGGCCGGGATCCACGATGGCGATATTCTGGTGGTGGACCGCTCCCTGGAGCCGGTCAGCGGCAAGGTGGTGATCGCAGTGGTCAACGGAGAGCTGACGGTTAAAAGGTTGCAGCAGGAGAATGGCCTGGTCCGCCTGGTGGCCGAAAACCCCAACTATCCCCCCATCGAACTGACCGAGGAGACCGCCGGTGAAATCTGGGGGGTGGTCACCTCCGTCATCCACTCTCTCTAGGATGAGGCCATGGCCGGGGTTTTCGCGCTGCTCGACTGCAACAACTTCTACGTTTCCTGCGAGCGGCTGTTCAACCCCAAACTCGAAGGCCGGCCAGTGGTGGTGCTGTCCAACAACGACGGCTGCATCATCGCCCGCTCCAACGAGGCCAAGGCCCTGGGGATCAAGATGGGCGAGCCCTTTTTCCAGTGCCGCCATCTGATCGCCGCCCACCAGGTCGAAGTCTTTTCCTCCAATTACCCCCTTTATGCCGATCTCTCCCAGCGGGTCATGGACATCCTCGCCCAGCTCGAACCCGAGGTGGAGGTTTATTCCATCGACGAGGCCTTTATCCGCTTGCCCGCAGCCAGCCCGGCCGCCCTGCGGGAAAACGGCCGCCAGCTCCGGGCGAAAATCCGCCGGCAGGTCGGGATTCCGGTGGCCATCGGCTTTGGCCCCACCAAGACACTGGCCAAGGTGGCCAATCGGGTGGCCAAAAAACAGCCGGAGCAGGACGGGGTCTTCGTGCTGCCGGAAGCGGGCCGCGAGCGGGACCAGCTTCTGGCCGCCCTGGCGGTGGAGGATGTCTGGGGGATCGGCCACCGGTCGGCGGCTAAACTGGCCGCCCGGGGGATCCGCACCGCCCTGGCTTTGAGCCAGGCCGACGAGGAGTGGCTGCGCAAAAGGCTCACGGTGACCGGCCTGCGGACCGCCCTGGAGCTGCGGGGGGTCTCCTGCCTGCCGCTCGAGCAAAGCCCGGCGCCCAACAAGTCGATTATCACCTCGCGCTCCTTCGGCCAGCCGGTGACCGATCTTAGCGGGCTACGGGAGGCCCTGGCCACTTACGTCTCGGTGGCCGCCGCCAAAATGCGGGAGCAGCACCTCAACGCCGGCTGCCTCCAGGTATTTCTCACCACCAATCGCTTTCGCCCCGGTGATCCCCAATACGCCAACAGCCTGACCGTCGCCCTGGCTCAACCCACCGCCTCCACCCCGGCATTGATCGGCCGGGCCACCGAGGCCCTGCGCCGGATTTATCGTTCCGGCTTCGCCTACCAGAAGGTGGGGGTGGTCCTCTTGGACTTGGCCGATGCCGGCTATGTCCAACCCAGCCTCTTCCAGCCACTCCGGCAAGGCCAGGAAAAGCTGATGGCCGCCATGGACCGGATCAATCAACGCTGGGGGCGGGATACCCTGCACAGTGCCGCCACCGGGTTCCGGAAGTCCTGGAAGAACCGGCAGACCAGTAAGTCGCCGGCCTACACCACCTCCTGGTATGAGTTGCCGGTGGTTTCTTAAGGGGTGTGCCTTAGGCCTTGGTTACCGGCTGGATGCACTCCGCGCTGTCATGGCGGGGATTGTTGACCAGGGTTGAGACCGGCCAGGATTGCAGGATTTCAGCGGGACAGGGCTGCAGGAGCGGCCGAAGCTTGGCCGGGTCGGTGACGGATTGATCCAGCCAGAGGGTGAAATCAGCGGGCTGGCAGATGACCGGCATCCGGTCATGGATCGGCTGCAGCAGACGGTTGGCCGCCGTGGTCAGAATTGAGAAGCTTTCCAGCACCTCGCCCTCCGGAGTATCCCAGCTATCCCAGATCCCGGCCAGCGCCATCGGGACACCATCCTTCATGCTGATATAGTAGGGCACCCTCTTGCTGGCGGTTTTGGCCCACTCATAAAAGCCGCTGGCGGGGACCAGGCAACGCCGGGCCCGGAATGCTTTGCGGAAGGCCGGCTTCTCATGCACCGTCTCGCTTCGGGCGTTGATCAGCCGATTACCAATGGTCGTATCCTTAGCCCAATGGGGAATCAGGCCCCAGCGGGCCATGGTTAGTTGGCGGGTTTCTTCGCCGGCCGACTTGATGGCCGGGACAGTTTGACTCGGCGCGATATTCCAGTGCAGGGGGATCGTCGGCGTCTCAGGCAACGCAAAAAAATCCATCAAAATCTGGGGAGGGATCGCATTGGCGAAACGGCCGCACATGTTATGCCCCTATCAGTTGAGATAACTCCCGAGGAAATCTGAAGTCGGCGGAATGTATAGCAGATAAAGCCGGAAATTAAATTATGCAATTATCTACTTAACGGGGTAGCTTACGCCCAGCACCTTTGAGGGAGTTCTTAATGGGTTCCCAGCGCTTCTTTTTGTAAATGCCATACTGCCATATGCAAACTTACAAGTCCCACCCCAAAAGCACAACCTATAACAAAATGATAAAAAACCCTCACCAGATGGACAGTAAGTCCACTGGCAGAAAAAGGTGGTGTTTGTAGTGAATAGTGGAGTGCCAACCCAATAGCACCTGCTAATGTTGCTTGCAATAAGCATTCAGCAGAAAAACGATAATGCATCGACTTATTAATTTTCTCAGGGCATGATCTTGCCGCCGAGTAACAAAGTGCCGATAAAACGGCTGAAAACGCGATTAAACCAGCCAGCAGCTCGATCGCCTCTGACTTATTCATAAGGACCAATATGAGGAAGTATCCCGATACAGGAATGGTACAAACTTGAACTAAGTGCGGAAAATATCGCAAACCTCTTACCCCCTATCATTGGCCCCAGCGGTAGCTTGCGCCATTCGTTGGAACCGCTGGGTACGCCGGGCAACGGCGTGATCTTGTGGGGTGTAAGCCCCCCGCAGGTTAATCCTGATTCTGTTGTAAAAGAACCACAAATACCAACTGAAGGCAAGGGAGAGGTTTAAATGGAGGAGAGAGAATGGTAGGGGGACCACTCATCTTTTTTGTTACTGATCGCCTATTTGGAGCCATTTCGTTGTCGGCTTAATGCCGCCAATTTGTGATCGCCTTAATGGCTCCACTTTTTCAATCAGGCCTTTATCCAGGAACTCGCCTCTGGCCGCTTTGTCAATGAGCCGGCCAATCTCCCCATCGCCTGTACTTGAGGCACCGGCAAGAGCCACCTGGCCCAGGCCCTTGGCCATTGCGCGGGTTTCGCCAAGGGCACGATGTCATCTTCCTTAACCAGACCCAGCTACTTGGCAGCCTGCAACGCGCCAAGGCCATGGGCACATACGAGCGGAGCTTCCAAGCGTTGGCCAAGGTGCCGCTGCTCAGTGACCGTCTGCATATCGGCTAGTCAGGCCTTCTACACTGCCGCCTCGTAGGTCAGCCCGAACACCGTGTCGGTCAGCCATCGCCGGAAGCCCTCGTTGTCCATGAACTGCTTGAACAGCTCGGTATCGTCTTTGAGCACCGCGGTCATCACGCGAGCCAGGGCCTTGTCGTGCTCGATGCGGGCGTTCTGTTTGTCGGAATTTTTCCTGGCGTTCTGGTAGGCCGCGTCCGCGGAAACTCGCCCGGGAATGTCCTCGGTAATGAGCTTGTGCACGCGGTCGGAATCGGTCCACGGGATGTTGCCGAACTGGTCGTTGAAGACCTTGAGGATGTTCGAGAGCCGGTCGATCTCGGGCTCGAGCTTATGGCCGCCGCCGGTGGTCGGGACCGGTTCGATCTCCGCGTCGGCGTCGAAGAGCTGGATCTTCATCGCCGCCTGCTTCTCCACCCGGTAGCTGTCCATGTCGATGGCCTCGAGGATGCCCTTGGAAAGGTCCTCCTCCACCGGGGCCGGCAGTTTGGGCACCAAGAAGGTGAGGAAGATCGAGAGCTTCTCCCACTCGGCGTTGGTGTAGGGCAGGATCGACGAAAGAAAGCCGTAGGCGCGCAAAAACGCCTTGGCCTTGCCCTTGAAGTCCACTTGCCCGTCTTCGTCGAGCTGCCCCTTATACACGGCAACACAGGCATCAAGGATGGGATCGAGCCGGTCCCGATCCGCCCCACCTATGTAGAGCGTCACGAGCTGGTCGATCTGTTCGGGTGCGTAGACCTGAGATCCATCGAGGGCGGCCTTGAGGTCGTGCAGCTTGTTGGGGTCGGTCTCCTCGGCCAGGATCGTGGTGCGGTAGTAGTCGGCGAAGGCTTCCTGGATGGTGTCGGCGTCGTTCATGAAATCAAGCACGAAGACGTCGTGCTTCTTGGGGTGGGCGCGATTGAGCCTCGAGAGCGTCTGCACCGCCTTAATCCCCGAGAGCACCTTGTCCACGTACATGGTGTGCAGCAGGGGCTCGTCGTAGCCGGTCTGGAATTTGTCGGCGCAGACCAGGAAGCGGTAGGGGTCCTGCTGAATCCGGTCGGCGATCCGGCTCGACGGGAAACCGTTGAGCGACGCCTCGGTGACTTTGGCCCCGCCGTACTCGTGTTCGCCGGAGAAGGCCACGATAGCCTGGTGGCGGCTCTTACGCTCGGCCAGGTAGTCGCTGATGGCGTGGAAGTACTGAATCGCCCGCTCGATCCCGTTGGTGACCACCATGGCCCGCGCCTGGCCGCCGATCTTGTTGAGCGCCAGCACCTGCTCGTGGAAGTGGTCCACCATGATCTCGGCCTTGAGCCGGATGGCATGCTCGTGGCTCTCCACGTAGCGGCGCAGCTTCTTCTTCGCCCGCTTGCTGTCGAACTCGGGATCGCCCTCGACCTTCTTGACCAACTTGTAGTAGCTTTCCACCGGCGTGTAGTGCTTGAGCACGTCCAGGATGAAGCCCTCCTGGATGGCCTGTTTCATCGTGTAGCTGTGGAAGGGCCAGTGCTTCACCTTGCCGTCGGCCAGGGGATCGGGCTCGCCGAAGATCTCCAGCGTCTTGTTCTTCGGCGTGGCGGTGAAGGCGAAGTAGCTGGCGTGGTCGAGCATCTTCCGCGCCTGCATCCGCTTCTCCAGCGCGTCGTTGATTTGGTCCTCAGGCTCGGCCAGCGCCTCGTTCATAGCACCGGCGGCCTTGCCTCCCTGGCTCGAGTGCGCCTCATCGATGATAATGGCGAAGCTACGACCGCGATGCTCGCTGCCAATCTCGTCGAGGATGAACGGGAACTTCTGCACCGTAGAGATGATGATCTTCTTGCCCTCGGCGATGAATCTGCGCAGGTCGCCCGAGTGCTCGGCGTGTCCCACCGTCGCGCCCACCTGGGCGAACTGCTTGATGGTATCCCGGATCTGCTGGTCGAGGATGCGCCGGTCGGTGACGACGATGATCGAGTCGAACACCGACCCCTCGTCTTTTTTCAATCCGATGAGCTGATGCGCCAGCCAAGCGATAGAGTTCGACTTGCCGCTCCCCGCCGAGTGCTGGATCAGGTAGCGCCGGCCCGGGCGATGCGCCCGCGAGTCGGCCAGCAGCTTCCGCACCACGTCGAGCTGGTGGTAGCGTGGCCAGATCTGCACCGCCCTTCTGCGGCCGGTTTTTTCGTCTTTGGTCTCGACCACCTGGGCGTAGTTCTCGAGGATGTCGGTCAAACCATCGCGGGTAAGGACGCGCTTCCAGAGGTAGTCGGTCTTGAGGCCGTTCGGGTTGGGCGGGTTGCCGGCGCCGCTCTGCCAGCCCTGGTTGAAGGGCAAAAACCAAGAACTCTTGCCTTTCAGGTGGGTGCAGAATCGTACCTCATGATCGTCCACCGCGAAGTGCACCACGCAGCGCCCGAACTCGAAGAGTTTCTCGCGGGGATCGCGGTCGCGCTGGTACTGCTGGACGGCGTCCTCAACCGTCTGCTTGGTGAGGCTGTTCTTTAGCTCGAAGGTGGCCACCGGCAGGCCGTTGATGAACAGCCCCAGGTCCAGCGCCCGCTGGGTTTCGTCACGACTGTAGCGGAGCTGACGGGTTACGCTGAAGCGGTTGGCGGCATAACGCTCGGCAGCCCTTTCGTTGCCCGGCGAAGGGGTGCCGTAGAAGAGGTCGATGGTATGCGGCCCGTGTTTGAGCCCGTGGCGCAGCACGTCGATGGTACCGCGCTTGCTGATCTCGCCTTGCAGCCGCGCCAGGAACTTGCGCCGCGTCGGGCCTTCCTCGTCGAGTGCCAACGCCTCGGCGACCTCGGGCTGGGTTACGGTAAGGAAGGCCGAGAGCTGGGCCAGATCCACGCAGTACTCGCGGTCGTAGTCCTCGGGCGTGCCACAGATCCAGCCGCCTGAGTGTGCCGTGACCGGCGCGGTAAAAAGAGCGCCGTAGACCCTCGGACGTTCGTGCATGGCGATGGCCGGACCTACAACGGGGTCGCAGGCTTCGCCGGTCAGCGCGGTGCAGATCAGGCGCTCCAGGCCGCGTTCGCTGGTGTCGGTGGTCATCCTTCGGCCTCCTCGGTCACCTCGTCGCCTACATAGCTCGCGCCTTCCTCCAGGTCGGTTTCAGCTTCGAGCTCGTCCAGCGGCTCCGTCGCCTCCACTTCCTCCGGCAACCGCGCCGCCGCTTCTCGCACATCGAGCTTGCCGGTGACCACGTCGGCGGTCATGCGGATGCGGTACTCACGAAGGAGGGTGATTTCGCGTTCGAGGCGGGAGATGGTGGTGGTGAGCGGTGCAGTTTCCATTTTTACGCATTTGGAAATTTGTCGTTGTTCCGCAATCGGTGGAATCGGGACTTTGGTATTGGCGAGTAATTGGTGTTCGATGCTTTCAACCGTTGCGCCATGTTTGGTCCACTCACGTAAAAGGCGGTTCTCACAGCCGCGAATGAATTGAACGAAATAGTCGAGGTCTATCAGCCCCTTGCTTGTCAGTGCCTTCATATCTTGGTTGAGGGCTACTTCGCGGCTACACCGGGCTACAGGAATCTTGCGCTGCAATATTCCCGAGCGAACTACCATTAGCAACGAACCCTTAGGGAC